>CANCKZ010000076.1 GCA_947378695.1 Rickettsiales bacterium | reverse complement strand
TGCCGTTCTTTCTGATATCATGGGCGATGAAGATCACCTTGGCGATATGGACTTCAAAGTTGCAGGAACAAAAGATGGTCTAACCGCACTTCAAATGGATATCAAAATTATTGGTATTACAGTTGAAATTCTTCGCACGGCAATCAAACAAGCGGAAGCTGGAAGGACTCACATTTTAAACATAATGAACGCTGCGATAGCAACTCCATCGCTTGTAATGGCAGATTCCGCACCGAAAATTAAATCTTTCTCAATCAAAAAAGACAGAATTCGTGGCGTTATTGGTCAAGGTGGTTCGGTGATTAAAGATATCTGTGCAACTTCTGGTGCAACTGTTGAAATTGCAGATGACGGCACGGTTTCAATCTTTTCAAGCTCACAAGCTTCAATTGATAAAGCCTACGAAATGGTTGGACGCATCGCTTTTGATGTTGAAACAGGTTCAATTCACAAGGGTAAAGTTGTGAAAGTTATTGAACACGGTGCAATTATTGAATTTTTCCACGGAAAAACAGGCATGGTTCACATAAGCGAACTTTGCGATAGCCGTGTTGAAGCCGTTTCAGATGTCGTTTCAGAAGGCAATTCAGTGTTTGTGAAAGTTCTTCACGACGATGGTCAAAGAATTAAGCTTAGCATGAAATCTGTTGATCAAGAATCCGGTCAAGATATCGCACACTTGCTAACTCAACGCTAATACCATTGATATCAAGCACATGAGAATCGTAATCGCACTTTTGATTTTTCAAGTTTGCTCACTTGCAAAATCTAACCTAGATATCACCCTTCCGCAGGAGGTTTTTCGCACAAAAGAAGAACTTCTTGCACCCCAAAAGGGCGATATTCAAATTGGAAATAAAAATGCAAAAGTGAAGGTTATCGTGTTTGATTCCTACTCGTGCTTTCACTGTGCGAATCTTTACAACAATGTCTTTCCAATGCTGGAAAAAATGTATATCAAAACTGGAAAAGTTCTGTTTATACACAAAGATTTCCCGCTGGATAAACTCGCACTTTTTGCCAGCAAAACCGTTCATTGCAGTGCAAATCCGATTACTACTATGCACGAAATTTACTCCAAACAGGACACATTCCTCACATCAGATTATCAAAAAAAATTCCTCGCAATTAAGGGTGTGAACGCCAATTGCATCAAGAATTTTGACGATAAAACCATCACAAAAGCATCGTATGAATACTCAAAAATTTTGAAAATCACAGGCACGCCAACCGTTTATATTAACGGCAAAGTGATTGAAAAAAAATCCCCACAAAACTTCACAACCATTATTGAGGCCGAACTTGCGAAAAAATAAAAAGCTTGACAATTGATTTTCCTTTGCTTTCATTACGGAAACAATTTTTTTAAAAAAATGCCGAAGTTAAAAACAAAATCCAGTGCAAAAAAGCGTTTTAAATTTAGCGCTACTGGCCTTGTCATTCGTTACGCAGCTAAACGCCGTCACAACCAAGGAAATAGATCCAAAAAACTCCTACGCGCAAGCAAAGGTCCAATCACTTGCAAACCGGAAGTTGCTAAAATCATTAAAAAATATTTGTTTAATTAAGTAATATGTCAAGAGTAAAAAGAGGAGTTACCTCACACAGAAGGCACAAAAAAGTCCTAGAACAGACAAAAGGGTTCCGTGGTCGTGCAAAATCATGTTTCAGAATTGCTATTCGTAGACTTCAAAAATCTTGGGAATACGCTTATGTTGGTAGAAAAATCAAAAAAAGAGACTACCGCTCTCTTTGGATTCAAAGGATCAACGCCGCAGTTCGTCTTCACGGTCTAAAATATTCAACATTTATGAACGGTCTTAAAAAATCTGGAATTCTTCTTGATAGAAAAATTCTTGCAGATCTTGCCCTTCACAATGAATCGGAGTTTGTAAAAATTGTGGAAGCTGTTAAAAAACATGTTGCATAACAAATGCTCATACCATTTTTAACAATACTGCTCTACACTATATTCGTTTTTTTGACAGTTTTTTCTCAAAAAACTGTTATCTCTATCTATCTATTCAGCCTGCTCTCCCTGCCACTTTTCGTAATTTACCAGCAATACAACGCCTCCGATGTTGCACTGACTGAAATCGCAATTGGCTCATTTTTGTCATTCTTCATTTTTCACTCAACCCACATAAAAACATACGAACACGGTGCGAATAGAAAAGGTAGCATGTCTGAAATAATACCTATGGCGGTTATATGCCTCGCACTTTTTTGCCTCATGGTTTTCCTTGGCGTTATGATCGAAAATATCGCAATTGAAAGCGTCTACTCTTCGCAATACAACGCAAAAACCTACACTCAAACGCACATAAACAACACGGTTACCGCAATTTTGGCATCATATCGAGGCTTCGACACCCTAGGTGAAACGCTAATAATTGCCACGGCAAGCTTTGGTTTGCCAACAATTTTGCACCATTCTACTCCGAAAAAGCCGCACTTGAAGCCTTAACAAGTGGCTTGTATGTTGGCAGTTTGATATCCTTATTCACCAAAACCTTCACACGAGTTCCTTGGTCAAGCGTGATAATTGGTTGCGTGTTTATCGCATTTTTTGTAATGTCGGCTATCACCGTTCCAACCGATTTCGTGAACGCCTGCGTTGCGATGTTGACAGGATCCTGCACAACGGTGGTCGAGCCGGTGCTTGCTCCAACCGTAACAGTTTGCGGATTCGTGTTCGTAATTGCATTGGCAACGATTGTCGTCACAAGCGGAATTGTGCTTAGTAAAACCGATGAAGCGATGCCACCGATGTAGTTGCTGTCAACTTGACCACTCACGCCCGATCTTCCGAATTGATCAGAAGCGTAGCTATCAATTGAGGCGGAGACATTATCCGGACGCATAATTCTTGACCATTTTATCACAATTCTTCCGCCAACATTCGCACCACTGCCAGCCGCACCGCTTGCACTTGTGCTTGCCGCACCATATTCGCCATAAAGCCTCGTTCCCTTTGGCACCAACACATTGCGACCCACCTCCGCATAAACATCACGAGTCACAATCGCACGAACTTGACCGGAAATTGACGAATTCACCGCAGTTTCAAGAACAGCATCGATAATCCTCCCTTGCGAGACCACATTTTCAGGGTTTTGTATTCTAGTTGCTGATATCACAGATTTTTCGTCCTCTTTTTCAACATCAAGATCCGTATCCATGAAGATAAAATCGTGTGCATTTTTCTTATTTTTCTGCTTTAATTGAACATCTGCACCGTTTGTGAAATCCGTTATCAGGGGTTTTTGCACCGCACCGTCTTTTTTTGCCATTGGTTCACGCTTTTTTTTCTTTGGTTCAAAATCAAGGGCGGGGTCCTCTTTTTTGATGATTTTATCGTCCTTATCACGAATTTGAATTTCTTGCACGTTGATATCTTTTTTTTCGCCAGATTTTGCGTCCGCCTTGCCATCGGCTTTATCATCGGCGAGTTTTGGCTCGGGAATTTTTGGCACAAGGTCAACATCTTCCTGTTTAATATCCGGCAAACGAATTTCAAGATTCGGCAACTCAATATCCTTTAATGCGTCCGCAGGATCTGCCGTTTTTTTTGGTTTCACCGGGGTTGGAGTCACCTCGCCCACAGGACTAACATCGCTTGCCATCATGTCAAGATCGCTCACCTCGCTTGCAATTTCGTCCTCAATGCTTTCGTTTTTTTGTTTTTTTTTGTCTTTATCATCGCCACCAATAAACAAAAACGCCACAAAACACACGGCAATAATAAGCATTACAACATTTTTTGGCTCTTTTAACTTTGCAACAATTGGCGAACCGCCTCCTACACCACTGGTGTCTTCCGCCTTTTTTGGCTTATCTTTTTTCTTTTTTTCCTCTTTTTTTGGTTGAGGTGTGTCGTCTGAGTCTAAATCTTCGTCATTCATTACATCGAAATCTTGGTCGATTTCCTCTTCTTGATGCTCGTCATATTCAATGTAATCGTCATCTTCCTGAGTAGGGGCGGCGTGGGAAGTTTTCAATTCCTCGAAATCGTCTTCGAATTCGTCACGCTTGGCACCGCCTCCGCCAGACTTCCCACTAAAACCGCCAGAGCCCTCAAATTCTCTTAGAGCCTCCTCCAAAGGGTCATTTTTTTTAGGCTTTTTGTTATCACTTGCCATTTATATATTATGAGCTGTAATATAAATTGAACTCAATTGGACTTGGTGTAAGCTGAACTTTTCTCAATTCTGCAATTTTAATTCCAATAAATGCGTCAATCAGGTCATCGTTGAAAACGCCGGATTTGGTCAAAAATTCACGGTCAGAATCCAGTGCATGCAACGCTTCTTCAAGAGACTCGCAGACTCTTGGAATTTTTTTTGCTTCTTCTTTTGAAAGTTTGTAAAGGTTTTTTGTAGCAGCTTCACCCGGGTGAATTTTGTTTTGGATACCGTCCAAACCTGCAAGCAAAAATGCTGAAAATAACAAGTATGGGTTGGAAAGTGGGTCGGGGAATCTTGCTTCAATGCGTTTTGCTTTCTCACCAGACATGTGCGGAAT
>CANCKZ010000075.1 GCA_947378695.1 Rickettsiales bacterium | reverse complement strand
CAGAATTGATATTCCATTAATTTCAATGTTATATTGGAAAATTCCAATGGGTTTGAAGAAGTAAAATGTCTTTCCGTAAAGAATAAACTGACGAAGGATATACAGAGTTAATACAAAAATTCCCGATGCAATCGTTATACCAACCGACCTCAATGTGCTTACACTAGATTTACGACAGAATAATAACAGGTAAATTACTGCCAAGATAGGAGAAGATAAAAGTAAATTCAACGGGTTCATTGTGTTTTAATAAATTTTGTTTTAATAAATATTTTTTTTATGTTATATATATCACAACATCTGTAACATATGAAACTGCTTCCAGCGTTTTAATTAGAAGCTCTTTTTCATCAGCACCACTTGTTCTTCCAATAAGATATGCTTTTTTGTTATAGACAAATATTTGATAATTCTGCGATTTCAAGTGTTTTGTGAAAATTAGATGTTTTTTGAGCCGAAACCTTAGCAGTGCGTCTGTAAAATAAGACTGTGGAACGGCACTCACGGCAATTTCATCAATATAAGAACCGCCAAGCTTTTGTGTGACAGCATCAAGAACTTGCGTTTTAACATCGTTACTTGAAACAAACCCAACAATGTAGACGGAGTTGCCGTCCTGTGCAATTTGAACGGAATTTTTACTGTGATTCCCCTTGTATAGCACGCGGTTGACATCTCGTTTTACCGTGCGAATTAGGCGTGAATTAAAAACTGTGGGTTCGTATCGTGTGAAAACCAAAGATGCAAACGCAATGCCGCCAATTGCCGTTTCCGCACATGATTGACACAAAAATGCAAGCAATATTATTATTTTCAGCATTAGCTATAATTAGAATTACACAAAGGTTATTGTTCTTTTTAAGCAAATTTGTAAAAAATAAAAATGCAAGAAAATCTTGTGTAACGGCAGTGAAAAACCTCTAAAATAATACTTTATAGAAAAATAAGAAATAATACTTGATTTTTAAATTCTAAGTTTATATGGTATGTAAAATTCAAAATTAAAATCCACTTTTTTTAAGAAAATGGCAGTACCTAAAAGGAAGACATCAAAGTCTAAAAGAGATATGAGACGCTCACACCACGCTCTTAAAGCAACAAATGTTGTTATTAACAAAAAAACAGGTGAACCTCAACGCCAGCACTGCATTGCGTCTGATGGTACATACAAAGGTGTTCAAGTTCTTGAAGCAAAATAATTTTTTTTAAGAACTGTGTCAGTTTTGTTATACGGCGACAATAAAGAGATTGTTAGTGCTATTGAAGCGATTGCGAGTGAAAAAAGCATCAAAAAAGAAGTTTTCTTTGATGCCCTAGAAGCCGCATTCCTGCAAATTGCAAAAAATACATTTGGCGATGGATACAAGTTCATTGTAAGATTTGGAAGATCTAACGGTCTTGTTGAATTTGCGAGAGAACTTAAAGTTGTTGAAATCGTTGAAAACGAATTTCGTGAAGTCTCACTAAAAAACGCACAAAGTATTAAATCTGATGCAAAAATTGGTGAAATCGTTGCAGAAGACATGCCAACGATCGAAATCAATCACGATATTCTCTACCGTATTCGCAAAGAAATTTCAGAAGTAATTCTTGAAGCTGAAAAGGATATTGAATACCAATACTTCAAAAATCTTTACGGACAAATCGTTACAGGCATCATCAAACGAGTTTCGCCCAATGGCGTTCTTGTTTCTATCGACAGATTCGAGTGCTTCATTCCACGCAAACACCTAATTTTCGGCGAACTTGACAGAATGAAAAACGGTCAAAAAATCACCGGAATTGTTGACTCCATTCAAAGAAGCAATTTTCAATCACAAGCAACACTTTCACGCACAACGCCTGAATTTCTTGTTCGTCTTTTTGAAAACGACATTCCTGAAATCTACGATGGCATTATCAAAATTAAGGCTATTGCTCGTGAGGCTGGCTCTCGCTCAAAAATTGCCGTCTTCTCCGAAGATTCCTCAATTGACGCAGTTGCAACTTGCATCGGTGTTCGTGGTAAAAAAATTCAAAACATTACAAAAGAACTGGGTGAGGAAAAAATCGATGTTATTTCATGGAACCCAGATGTTGCAACATTCTTGATAAACTCACTGAAAAATATCCCAATCGTAAATGTAGTTGCCGACCACAAAAGCAAAAGCCTTGATGTCGTTCTTACAGCGGAAAATATCAGTAATGCTATTGGTCGCCGTGGTCAAAATGTTCGCCTTTTGAGCAATCTAACAGGCTGGGCAGTGCATTTCATCACAGAAAACGAAAATTCACAGAAGAAAATCAAGGAATTTGAAGAGTGCGTTACAACTCTTACAAACGACTTGGATCTTGAAGAAATTGTGGCACAACTTCTTGTTGCAGCAGGCTTTTCAACGATTGATATTATCACAAAAACTGGCGTTGAAAACCTAAGACGCATCGAAGGTTTCAACGAAGATATTGCAATCGCAATTCACTCCCGTGCTTCTGATAAATTCAACGCAAAAGAGGCTGAAATTCACGCAGCAATTGACTTGAAAATTGCTGAAATTGTGAAAAAAATTGATATATCTTCATGCGAAGATGTCATTCGCTACATGCTTTTGAACAAACATTCGCTTCAAGATATCGCAGATTTCTCAATCGATGAAATTCGTGACGAACTTGACACAAACATCAACATTGACGATTCAAAGCTGAGCGATGCCATTATGTCTTGCAGAAAATATTTTGACATGATTTAATGCTTCTTGTTGAAGAACTAAAAAACCTCACAACCCAAGGAAGTTATGAAGATTTTCTTGGGTTTGTCGAAAAAATGCAGGGTCGTGAATTTGAATTCCTCCCAGAAATTTCACAAATATTACTTTCATTTTCCGAAAAAATCACACTTCCGTTTGACGCAATCGACATTTGCGGCACAGGCGGAGACTCCCACCACAAAACCACCAATATTTCCACAATTTCCGCATTCGTGCTGGCTTCTTTGGGGGTGAAAGTTGCAAAACACGGCGGGCGAGCAGTATCTTCAAGCTCCGGTTCGCTAGATTTCCTCTCCGCACTTGGTGTTGTAGACTGCGACCCACTCGCTTCACTCCAGCAATTTGGCGTTTGCTTTTTGGACGCACGCAAATACCACCCATCTTTCAAGCACATTGCACCGTTTCGTCAAAAATTTGGAAAAAAAACCATATTCAACATGCTTGGACCCCTCATAAACCCAGCAAACATAACGCATCAAATGGTTGGAATTTCGTTTCACAACGCAATTGATGGCTATGCAAATGCACTCAATAAACTTGGGAGGAAAAAAATTGCCGTTGTTCAGTCAAAATCTGGTGCTGATGAACTGCTTTCGTTTGAGGAAAACGCCGTGATTTTCATGGAAAACGGACGGGTCAATCGCCAAACTATCAACCCGCAGAACTTCAAAATGCCGTCAACGGTTGATAGCTCCATCGCAGGTGGGACATCGCAAGATAACGCTGAAAATTGCATGAGGTTCTTTGAAAATCCTGTTGTGAATGGATTGGAAAGCACGCTGTTTCACACGGTATGCCTCAACTGTGCGGTTGCTTGTGTGGTTTTTGGGTTTGTTGAAAATATTGCAGACGGAATTGAGCTTGCAAGAAGTGCGATTATCGCAAGAAAGCCTTTGGAGGTTTTGAGTGGAATGAGAAGTTTGAAATCGCTATAAATATTTTAAAGACAACATTTCAAAGCTGGAATTTTAAAGGCGGAATTTCAAGTGCGTATTGAGTGTGGAATGTGGAGGGGCGAAAAGCAGAAGTGGAAGCGAATGAACGCCTCGCACTTCTCTTAAAACATTACAGTGTTTTAAGGTTGATAGCAGATTGCTTACCTTGGCTTTCTTCAATTGTGTATGAAACTTTTTGACCGTCTCTCAAGTTTGAAATTCCGCTTTTTGTTACTGCGCTTAAGTGTACAAAGATATCTTTTGAGCTGTCATCTGGTGCGATGAATCCGTATCCTTTTGTAGAGTTAAACCATTTAACTGTTCCTGTTTGTGTCATTTTGTAAAGTATATGTTATTGTTATTATTAACAATTAAGCAATTCGTGAAAAAAAATAAAAAGCAAGGAAAATAACCGATTTATTCAATTATTATTTATCGAAGGCAAATTTAGCAATTCACCTACTCATCAAACGAGTAAATGAAACCAATTGATACATTTGCAATGTTATAATGCCTAGCAAGCTTCCAAACATCTTGAAAGTTCAGCTCCGTCACAATTGCAACATTGTGGGTTATATCTTGTGCATAGCCAAAGCCATACACTGGTGAAATCTGAGGCGTAGTGCCATCGATAATTAAGTGTGCCAAGCCAATTGTGCCATAAATCAGACTATCCTTCGTTTCAATTCCAAAATCAACCCTTTGCCCAAGTCGATAATTAAAATTCATGCCATCAATTTGCACGCCAATGTTATCATAAAATGTTGCTGTGGAAATGGAATAGCGGTTGTCATCAAAGAACTTATACGCATACGAAACATCGGGTGGAAATAGTTGCAATCCGAATGTTTCTAAGTGTCCACTTGCACCATT
>CANCKZ010000074.1 GCA_947378695.1 Rickettsiales bacterium | reverse complement strand
TGGGTGAGTATAAACAACTGATGGAATTACGCCGTAATTTACATGTCCGTGTTTTCCTGCGATGATTTCCGCTGCTGCAACACCTTCATCTTCGGCTTTGTGGGCAAGCATTGGTCCTGCGATAACATCGCCAATTGCATAAATATTTGAAACGCTTGTTTGAAGTTTTGCGTTTGTTTCGATGATTCCTCGCTGGTTCACAACAACGCCTGCATTTTCAAGACCAAGACCTTTTGTGAAAGCACGGCGACCAATCGCAACCAAAACAACATCTGCTTCAATTGTGGATTTCACACCGTCTTTTACGGATTCTACCTGCACCAAAACACCGTTTGAGGTTTTTTCAACACCAACAACTTTTGTTTCCATTGTGAATTTCAAGCCTTGTTTTTCAAGGATTTTCTTGAAGTTTTTGGAAATTTCTTCGTCCATAGTTGGAGTAATTTTCGGAAGAAATTCAATAACCTCAACTTCACTTCCAAGGCGAGAATAAACCGAACCAAGTTCAAGACCAATAACACCAGCACCAATTACGACCATTTTTTTTGGCACGGATTTCAACTCCAAAGCACCGGTTGAAGAAACGATTGTTTGTTCATCAATTGTGACATTTGGAAGCGGAGTAACTTCTGAACCTGTTGCTATCACAAAGTTTTTTGCTTGAATTTCTTCGGTTGTGCCGTCAGATTTTTTCACGATAATTGTGTTTTTATCTTTAAATGTAGCAAGACCATTTATGTGAGTCACCTTATTTTTCTTGAAAAGACCGGCAATTCCACCTGTTAGTTGGGAAATAATCGTCGCTTTTTTTTCCATCAATTTTGGGAAGTTTAGCGAAACGGAGCCAGAAAAAAGACCGTCCTCAATTAAATGTTTTGAAGAGTGGTATTTTTCGGAAAATTCAAGCAGGGTTTTTGAAGGTATGCAACCAACATTTAAGCAAGTTCCACCAAGGGTTGAACGAGATTCAACACACGCAACTTTTAAGCCAAGCTGGGAAGCTTTAATTGCACAGACATATCCACCCGGACCAGCACCAATAACAACAACATCAAACATAGTTTTAGGAAAAAATAAAATTACTTAATATTAATCAAAAGCCACATGCCAGAACCATTCACAGCACGAGTTACAAAAAGAGTTTCGGTTACATCAATTAGGGCAGTTTTTGAACCGCTCACAATGTTTCCCGCCTCATCTTCTTTATAGACAATCTGTTGAGATTTCACACTGGCAACAATGTTCATCATTTTTCCTGCGTGCATAAGTTCCACAATTTCAACGCTTTCAACCTTTTGAAGGAAGACTTTGTGTTCCATAACTGCACTTTGATTTCTGATTTTGTCCATCAATTGTTGTTCAACCATAAATGATGTTATTACAAAAGACGCATCTTCCACGGAGTGCATTACTTCTTCGTATATTTGCGAAACATCTTGTTTAATGAATGATATTTTCATTGCAGGATTTGCTGCGAAGATTGTATCGTAAGCTTGGTGTAATTCAGTTTTGAGAAGGGTTTTTTCTACGCTTGAAATAACGGCAAGCTCCAGTTGTTTTGCTTTTTTTTCATCAGCTTTACCAACCGTTGCAACTTTGATTTGATCCTCCGGAATTACCTGTAAAGAACCACTTTGCGTATTTTTTTTCAGGAATGTTTGTTCATCACTTGTAATAACCTTGCGAAGCTTCCAAAGCAAGAATGTGGCAACAACTGCGATAATGATAATATCAATTGGCATATACAAAATTAATCAACTTTCACCTAAAACGCAAAACTAAATTCAAATGTCAAGAAAAATTGTTTTCTATACATTTTCAGCAATTGTTGAAATGTTCTTGCAAATGGTTGTTTTTTGTGCTATTGTTGGTATATGTGATTAATTATAACCGTTTATGTTTATTCCAACGCTTGCTTTTGTGTTACTCGCCTCCACTGTGCATACATCGTTTGCAAACACTCTTTATGTAGACAAAAACGAAGTTACAATTAACGCATCGTTCAAAGGCGATGTTATAAACCTTTATGGAATCAAGGAAGATGCCGGCAGCACAATTGTAATTTTAAAAGGACAAAAAGCCACTTATTTCGTTCAAAAGAAAGAAAAAAAATTCGGACTTTGGCTTAATGGAAAAAAACGCAAGTTTGAAAATATTTACAGATATTACAGCATATTTTCCGAATCATCGCTTGATGCTATCAACATTCCGTATCTACTCAAACCCTTTGAAATTGGTCTTGAAAACATTAGTGCTTCAAGCAGTTCAGTGAAGGATATCATTGAAGTGTTTGAATACAAAGATGCACTTTTCAAAAAGAAAACTCTTGATGGTCTTTTTGTTGAAAATTATAATAAAAAAGTTGCAACAAGTGATAACCTTATTTACACACAATTTGCAATTCCGCAAAATATTCCACAAGGAAATTATATAATTTCAGTCTACACAATTTTTGACGGCGAAATTCAGTCTATTGGTAATATTCCAATTTACGTTAAGCAAGCAGGAATTTTAAATTTTGTGAAAGAAACTTCGCTTCACAATAAACCACTTTACTTCCTCATAAGCGTTACCTTTTCAATTGGCATGGCATTACTTGGATACATCGCACTTAGCGGGAAGTTTTCAAGTGCCATCAAAACGGGTTGCATGCACATTTTCAAAGCACGCAAGGCAAAGCCCATTGTTGCGGAAATTGTTCCACCAACGCCAACAACACCAAAAGAAGTGGAAACAATTGTTGTTACAAAAGGAAAAAGAGGCAGACCAAGAAAGAAAGTTGCTGAATTAATTTTGGAGGAAGAAAAGATTGAAAAATAAAAAAGGGTCACACAGGAAAGCTTAACCAATGTTTTCGTATGCAAATTATTCTAGCTTTCCTTTTAATGATTCTTAATGTTGTGGCAGGAATTTTGCCAGCGGTTTTGTTTATATTCCTGTTTCTTTATGACGGCATAAGCGTTGCTCATTTTGATACATTCGTTTTCGGAATTAAAGTTTTGCTGTTTTGTATAAGCTTTATTTTATGTGCCTATATTGTTCTTGATGTTGTGTTTGGCTTTACGGTTTTCTCGAAAACTCGCAAGTTGAAGGGCTATAAATTCAGCATGAGATATAGCAAATTATGCCACACACCATTTGAGGAAATCAAGCAGATTTTCCAAATTCCATCAACAAAACTTATGATATCCCCAGATGCTGAAGAGAAAGCCTACACCGTTGCCTCCATTGGTAAAAGTTTCATTTGTGTAACAACTGGTGCCCTTGATTCCTTGAAGATGAAGTCTCAAAGTGATGAAGAATTTCAGGAAGTGTTCAAAGCATTAATTGCAAGGCAAGCGGTTACTTTAATGGAAGGACATCACTTGGTACAATCCGTTTTTGATATTAATAAATCTGTTACCAGCTTCACGAAATGGGTTAATGCTTTGTTTTTCAGATTTTGCGGAGGAGTATTCAAAATCATTCCAGTTGTTGGTGTGCCATTACAACAAATTTGCTTCGTTGCAAGCAAAAGCATCGCCTTTGTTTTGGAGGGCATAAACCTTGCATTGCTGCTTATATACAAAATCGCAACAAGCATTTCTGCCGGAATTGATGATTCATATTGCGATTGCATTGCCGCCGAAACCGTTGGCGGAACAAGCGTTGCCAAGGCGTTAAGTTTCACAGAAAAGGCGGACTACAAAATTTTTTCAACGGCAACGAATATTCATAAAAGAATCAAAAAAGTTGCGGGCATTGCCAAAAAAGACAAGCCAACAACAACGGGATCGTTCCAGAAAACGATGGTTTTCCTTTCAATAATTGCCCTGATTGCCATGGTTTTTTGGCTTGCGTATCAAATTAAAATTTGGCAAATTTTCCATTTTAAGGCAATATTTCTTCACAAAGCACAGGCACTTTCAAACATAGTGGCGGACAAAGTCTCGTGAAGAACCTACCACTGTATCACTGTACTAGTACACTATAACAAAAATAAAAAAGAAAAAAAATATTTTTTCCAAAAACGAACAAACCCTTATGGGAATTGACTTCTTTAATTTGCGAAAAATCTTGCCCCTTCATTTTGTTATAGCACGCTATAACAAAAGCGAGTTTTTTGCGGAAAAAAAATAAAAAAAGTGGGTTTTGTTGTGGAGAAAAAAGTTTATTATATATATTATAGAGTTGAGGATTGTGGAAGCAAAAGTTAAACTATTTGCTCAATAACTATTTACTGACCATGAAAGATGTATTCACAAAACCGCCCTGTGCAAGAACTTCCAGAACTTTGATTATATCCTGATATTTTGTGTTTTTATCGGCGTAAATGTGAATGTGGTCGTCTTTTTTAAACGCTTGCAAATGCGATTGAAGTTCTTGCGGTGTGAATGCTTGCTTGTTTATTGAAAGGTTGCCGTGTGCATCAATGTTAAGGTTCACATAGCTTGAAGTTTGCGGAGGCGTTTCAACCTTGGAAGATGGCAGCGTCACCTGTATTTCGTTGGTTATCATTGGTGCTGTAACCATGAAAATTATCAACAACACAAGCATAATATCCACAAATGGAGTTATGTTTATATCAA
>CANCKZ010000073.1 GCA_947378695.1 Rickettsiales bacterium | reverse complement strand
GTTCCACTTGCAGCAAGAAATTGATCTGACTTTGTGTTCGCATATTCTAATTGCAACGCTTCAATCGCAGCAACGAATGATTGCAATTCTATGTCTTGCATACTCATCGCTGCGATCGTCTGAATATAATTCGACTTGTATTGTTGATTCATAGCGTCCTCATTGTAAAAAAATTCATACATTATGATCAAAATATTGATTATAAAAAAGCAAGAATTTTTTATTTAAGCGGTGGATGAGTTGGTGAAACTGGCAAGCAATATGTTTCAATGGTCCATTGCCACGGAATTATTGGTGATGTCAACAACTTCATCTGCACATTCGTTGGTTGTATGGCAATTGTATTGTTCGTGTTTACGATGAAAGAATGGTAGCAAAGGTGGGAATTGCACACGCAGTGCGGCGTAGCCAGTAGTGAAACGAACCCGAGCCATTTTGAAAAAATAAAAACCTGCGAGGAACCAAGCGACCAAATGGGAGTGGCAACTGGGAGAAAATTTTAGGGGAAAGAATGGTAGCAAAGGTGGGAATTGAACCCACGACCAAAGGATTATGATTCCTCTACTCTAACCGCTGAGCTACTTTGCCATAATTCCATCAGAAACCACCTTCTGAAATAAAATTTTATTTGTCAAGGGTTTTTTGTTTCCGTTTTGACTTCAACGAATTTGATTGGATGAACAGTCATATTCCCCTGATAAGGCACAAATCTAACTATACTTTTAATGTCACCATTTTCATCTTTTTCAAACTCAAACCCTTTTAGTGCGTATGGAGTTAATTCTTCATCGTGAGTAAATGTAAAATTATCTATAAATTTAACATTATCAAAGTTTAGTATAGTGAGAAAGTCGATGCCATCCAATGCACACCCCTCAAAACATACATCACGCAAAATTGTACTTTGAACAAAGCGTGTCTTCCACAAAGTTGTTGCCTTGAAAGACGCGTGATGTAGTAATGCGTTATCAAAAATCGCATCACTCAAATCTACATCCTCAAAAGTGTGAAACCTATGATAATAATCGCCTGTAAAGCGTGCACCAGTAAAAACTGCACGATGCAACGACACATTCTTAAAGGTACAATGCGACAGCGTTGCACGGCAAAACTGTACTTCCCCCCGAAAACTCACACCAATAAATTCACCAGATGACAATACAGCTTCTGTAAAATATGCGTGAGACGGAATTGTACCTTTGTTGCCATCAGCCCTTAAAAACTTCACATAGTCCAGCTGTGCTTCGTTAAAATCAGTGCAACTTAAAATCGCACCCTTGAAAATCGTTTCGCGTAATATACCCCTTACAAACTTTGCCCCCGCAAGCCAACACTCCACAAACTCCGCATCAGTTAAATTTGCACCAGTGAAATTGCAGCCGGTTAAATCTGCTCCCTTTAACTTCAACCCAACCAAGTGTGCGTTGGATAAATCCAGTCCAGCCAAGGATTTCCCCTTTGAGTGCAAAAATTCCAGAGCGTCCTTTCTGCCTAAATCTCCCATGCCTTTTTGTGCCAAAAGCGACCACGCACCAAGGATTTTTTGCTGTTCAAGAGCTTCTTCTTGCCCTTCAAACGCTTTTTTTGCATAATAAATGGCGTATGCCGTTAATGGTAGAGTGACAAATGTTATAATATCATTTGGAGATGGAGGTTGAGGGTTGCAACCGACCGCCCAACTCACACAGTAACAGATGCAAAACCATACAAAGAATAAACATATAGCAAGCATTATATATTGCAGTATAGTCAATTGATCAAGCCACTTTCTCATCACGCACAAAAAAATTTACCCCATTGTGGCAGTCAAAAATTGAATTTTCAAGAATTTTGAAAAAAGCTTGAACGGAAAAACGATACAGAACATAGAGCTTGCATTGACCGTTATTGGTGCAATTGCAGTTTTCACACTTTAAACAAAAAACTTGACAACTAAAATTTCAGGGTTAATTGAGGGTTAATGCACTCGTAGCTTAATCGGATAGAGCACTTGACTACGAATCAAGAGGTTGGGGGTTCGATTCCCTCCGAGTGCACCACTCTATATCTCCACACCAACCTTATTGTTCTGCGATTTCAAGCAATCAAGCCAACTGCTTTGTGTTTTCCCTTCCTTCGGTTTTGAAGGGGTGCCAATTTGCCCGTATTTATTACTACCAATGTTATCAAATTCCAGTTTGCTGGGGTTTGTGTTGTAGTGGGTGTGCAATGCATTCGCTTCTTTCTGTTCGACTTCTTTCTGTGCTTTTGGATTGATTACCTTCAATTCATCAATACCCAATCCCACAATTGCCTTGCAGTATGTATCTAGTTCTTCTTTTGGTTCTGTTGGCATCACTTTCAACAATTCTTGGATATTTTCATCATCTAGGGTCTCTCTGAAGAGCTTTATCAAATCGCCCCCATCAATAAGAGCGCTTTTTTGATAGTCGTCATAAGACCATGTGAAGGGAGGTAGAAAATCAAAAATTTTAACTTTTTCGTTGTCGCCATCGTCAGTTATACCAATATTGCTATCTTTATTGACATCACGAATGTGGAATGTACGAGCAATCTGCTGAGCTTTATCAAATACCTCTTCAGGTGCATTGTTCTCTCTGTCAAATTCAGTAAATTTTTTACTTTTTGAATATCCAAGTTGAGCAGAAAGTGTGATTAGTCTATCACCATCCTTGTTGTACAAGAATTTACATAGTGGACCAACCTTGTGTTTGTATAACGCTTTACTGATAAAGGCAAATACCAGCATGCGCGAATTGGGTTTACAAATTATTATTGACATATCTTCCTTTATGTAGACAGTATCGCCTGTATTCTTATCCTTTATAGAGTAACCAGCAGATGCCATCCCTTTGTTCTTGACATTAACCTCGAAATGTTTTGGCAGTCGTGTTTTAAGCGTATCTATATCCACCCCTCCACTTGGGAAGCTATCTAAAATAACTCTTTTCCACGCCTCATTGCCCATAAGCACATCTATAAGACGCTCCTTCTTTTGCGTTGTGCTTTGCGTTGCTTGCATAATCCTCAATTCATTAATTTATACATTAACAATAACACAAAAAACACTGCATTGCAAGGAATATTTCCTAACAAAAATAAAATCTTGACAATCCCAGTTTTGCCCTTCAAACAACTCAATTGAGTTAGAAACTATTTTTTTGTTATATGTCAAACCTTATGAAAGGAAAGAAAGGTGTTATTATGGGTCTTGCAAATAAAATGTCCATTGCATATGGAATTGCAAAATCTTTGGTTGATAACGGTGCCGAAGTAATTTTAACATACCAAGGGGAAGCTCTTTACAAAAGAGTTATGCCAATCGCAGAAGAACTTGGCATTAAAACTGTCATTGAATGTGATGTTTCAACAGACGAAAAAATCGCAGAAACGTTTAAACTAATCCACGAAAAAGAAGGAAACCTTGATTTCGTCGTTCATTCAATTGGATTCTCTGACAAAAACCAACTTCGTGGAAATTTCTACGACACAACCCGCGAAAACTTCACAATGACAATGGAAATTTCGTGCTATTCATTCATCGCTGTTTGTAAATATGCACAACCATACCTTAACCCAAACGCTTCAATGCTGACACTTTCTTATTATGGTGCGGAAAAATATATCCCACACTATAATGTTATGGGTGTTGCGAAGGCGGCTCTTGAAGCAGCAGTTCGCTACCTTTCCGTTGATTACGGTAAAAATGGCATGAGGGTGAACGCAATTTCCGCTGGCCCAATCAAAACACTTGCGGCATCTGGTATTGGCGATTTCAAGCTCATTTTCAACTGGATGGAAGAAAACACACCATTAAAACGCAACACAACAATTGAAGAAGTTGGTGGAACTGCTACATACCTACTTTCCGAACTTGCAGCTGGTGTTACTGGCGAAGTTCTTCATGTTGACTCTGGCTACCATGTAGTTGGAATGAAAATGGTTGATTAACTTATTCACAGGGATTAATGTCTTACGCATTTGGAATTGAAAAAATAAAAAAACTTCTTCCACACAGATACCCCATGCTCTTAATTGATAGAGTTAAGGACATTGTGCGTGGAAAAAGCATAGTTGCTATTAAAAATGTTACGGTGAATGAGGAATTTTTCAACGGACACTTCCCCTCCAAACCTGTTATGCCGGGCGTTTTGATTGTTGAAGCAATGGCACAAGCATCGGGACTTCTTGCACTGGATACCATGGGCGATGATGTCACCGAAAACGCACTTGTCTACTTCCTTTCAATTGAAAATGCAAAATTCAGAAAGCCCGTTGAACCGGGTGATGTTCTTGAAATTCACTCACGAATTTTGACGAACAAGTCCTCAATTTGCAAATTTGAATGCGAAGCCTTGGTTGATGGGAAAAAAGTTGCCGAAGCAACAATTTGTGCAAAAGTTGTTCTGTAAATTATGAAACACCTTACATACGAAGAATTTGTTGAGAAAATTCAGAAGTCTTTTAAGGATAAAAAATTCACGATGACAATTCAGCGAGAAATAATCCTTCGCACAATTTACGATTCCGAAGACCACCCAGACATTGACGAAATTTACCTTCGCGCAAGAAAAGTTGACCAGAAAATTGGAATTGCGACTGTTTATCGCACGGTTTCCGCCCTTGTTGAAACTGGGGTTATTGAAAAACTTGATTTCAAAGACGGTAAAGCTCGTTATGAAGAATCCGCAACTTG
>CANCKZ010000072.1 GCA_947378695.1 Rickettsiales bacterium | reverse complement strand
TCAATCTCTTCGATGTTGTCACTGTATACATCAAGCTTTTTGTCAGTCCTGTAATGTGTATCTTTTGTAGATAGATGCAATTGAATATGTCCAAGTTCGTGTGCAATGGTGAATCTTTGTCTTTGTGGGATATCCAGAGGGTTAATGTATATCTTCTTTTCCGTATGTGAAACTTTTCCAACGATTCCATCGTCGCTGGAATCACAAGCATAAACAGCGTATCCAAGCGATTCTGCAATTCTCACAACAGGCACTGGATATGTATTACACTCAGGATTTTTTAGCAGTTCATCTACTTTAGATTGAATTTCGTGTTGTTTTAACATTTCTCTTGCAAATTACTTTTCTTTTCACAGAAAAACCCACATACAAAATATGTCAAGAATAAAATTTACACGAAACTATGAAACAAACGGTTAGGAAAATTACCACCGCAAGGGGAATTATTTGGCATGAAGGCAAGCTTTTGCTTGTTTCACACAATAAAAACACTTGGTATGCACCGGGTGGTTGGCTTGATGACTTCGAAACGCTTGATGTAACCTGCAAAAGGGAACTTTACGAAGAACTTGGCGTTGAAGTTGTTGTTGGGGATTTGGTCAAAGTTGCACAATATATTGAAACGGCACAAGTGAATTCCTACGGCGAGGATATCAACAAAATTGAGCATTACTTTGCCTGCACTCTTGAAACTATGCCACAAATTGAAGGGGAGGATAATTTATGGGAAGATTCCGACAACGGGCTTGTGAAATTCGCAAAATGGTTTTCCAAAGAAGAAATGACGAGTGGGGAGTATAAGATTGGTCCAAAATGGTTAATCGAAAGTGATATCAATGACGGCAAGGTTTTTGTGGGACTAGGCGATTAAACATCAATCGCCAACCTTAATCGCCCCTTACCGCTCCAATTCCTCTTCGCTGTAAAACCAACCTCACGCTTGATTTTACAGTCGGAATTTGCGGGTTGCGGGACTCCGCCTCAACCAAATCTCAAACACAACTCACCCTCAAAATTCGACTCAAAACAATTGGAATTTTGCCTTAAATAAACACGCCCTATTTTAGAAAATTGAATAAATGAAATTCACGAACCGTAGACTTGCACTTTCAAAAGCTCAACATCTTTATTGGCTTTTGGGTCGCTTTCAAGCATTTCTTTAATCGCCTTGTAAGCGTGTATCACGGTTGAATGGCTTCTTCCGCCAAATTCAAAACCGATTTTTTTTGTTGTTTCGTTGGTAAGTTCAAGGGTTAAATACATGCCAATTTGCCTTGCGTAGACAAGCTCCTTAATGCGTGATTGTGCGATTAGCTCCTCTTTTTTTACGCCGAAGAAATCGCAAACTGTTTCAAGAATTGTTTTAATTGAAACGGTTTTAATTGCGGTGCTTGGGAAAATTTCTTTCAAAATAATTTTTGCGGCGTTGACATCAATAACATTGTTCAAAATTTTTCCGTGAAGGATTATTTTATCAAATGTGTTTTCAAGATCCCGAATGTTGGAGGATATTCTATCAGCAAGCATAAGAAGGACATCTTGCGAGACATTGTAATTGAAGGCGGTGTTTTTGTATTCAAGAATTTGATAACGCAACTGCATGGATGGGCTGTCTATGTTAATTGTGTTGGCTTTCGAGAATGTGTCTTGAATATCCTTGTTAATCCCGTTCATTGCGTGAAGTGGAATTGCGGAAGTAATTGCAACATTTCCACCGCAAGAAAGAATATAGCGAATTATTGAGGCAAGTTCTTTAATTGTTCCGTCTTTTGTAAGAATGAAGTGAATGTCGTCAATTAGTAAAAGCTTTGTTTCGGTGATTAACTCGCGAAATTGTGTTATGCCTTGCTGGGAAATCGCCTTAGTGTAAAGGAACATGAAGCGTTCGGATGTCATGTATTGCACTTGCGTTGATTTTTCACAATGATGCCCAATTGATTGCAAAAGATGCGTTTTTCCGTTTCCAATTGTTCCCGTTATGCAAAGTAAATTTCCGGTTTGCCCTTCGTTAATTTTATTTGCATAAGATTCAATATTCATGCGAGTGAAAATATTTTCATTCGTTGTGATAAATGTTGAAAATGTGAATTTTGGTTCAAGAAAAGTTGCTTTTTTAAGGGTATTCACCTGCGTAATATGTTGCACTTCGGAAAAAGTTTCCTTTATAATACTGGCGTTGAGGACTATCGAAAGTTGCTTCCTTGCGTTGAAAAACATTTCGTATTCTCTGTGGAATATGTTGTGGAATTTATCGTGATTTTTTTCAATTGTGTTAATAAAGCTTTCATGAGAAAGCGAAATTGTGATTGTGGTTTCGTTGTTTGAATGAATTTGTAAATTTTCAACCCACGAATGATGAACGGGACCAAAATACGATTTCAATGTATGCCTTAAATGCGAAAGAAATGATTCCGTGTTTTGCGAAGTGTTTTCGTGCAGAAGACTTTGTTGCATTTTTTCAGAAAATTAAGGTTGCTTGAAAAAAACTGGCACAAACAAAAGAAAACTTGTGCAAAAAAATCGTTATTTCTTCATAAACAGATTTTTTTATTTTTAAAGGATTTTTTTTGCATTTTTCGTAAATAAATTACTTGACACGAAATTTACTGAGGCAGCTGTTGGAAAACTTTTTCCAGTGCGTTTAATTTCACACCGCAAGCGAAATTTTCATTGGCAAAAACCTGCGATATTCTTGCGGAAAATGCTGGTAAAACGGGTGAAAATGCCTCTTTAATTTTGAAAATTGCGGAAAGTAGAATGAAAATTGACTCCTCGCCCTCTTTTTGCTTGCCTTGTTTGAAAAGTTCCCAAGGTTTTGTTTCTTGAATGAACTCGTTTGCTTTTGAAGAGTAGCTTAAAACGACATCAATTGCTTGATTAATCTTAAATTCTGCGATTAATTTTGCCATTTGCTCGTGAAGGTTGACCTGCAAAAGTGGGTGGCTCACCGCAAGAGTTGGCACTTTTGAATCGCAGTTTTTATGAGTCAGCGTAAAGGTTCTTTGGCACAAATTCCCAATATTGTTGATAAGTTCGGAGGTAATCCTCGTTGAAAAAGCACTTTGCGAAAAGTTGCCATCGCTTCCAAATTGGGCTTCCCTCAAAAGGAAATATCGAATATATTCCGCACCATATTTTTCCACCAATTCGAATGGATCGATAGTATTTCCAAGCGATTTTGACATTTTTTCGCCCTCTGAAAGCCACCAACCATGGCTTACAACTTGCATATTTGAACACGATTCCACCAAAACTTCGCCAGAAACCGTTTCCGGAGTGCAGTTCAAACCCGCCAAAAATGCCGGCCAATAAACGGCGTGAAAACGCAGGATATCCTTGCCAATTATGTGCATAATTTTGCCGTTTTGCCAAAATTTTTCGAATTTTTCTGGGTCGTCCAGTGCTGATTGATAGTTGAAAAGTGCGTCAAGCCAAACATACATTACATGGTTCGTGTTTGGAATTTCAATGCCCCATGAAAATGTTGAGCGAGAGATTGATAAATCGTTCAAACCCCCACGCACAAAGGATTTTACCTCGTTAAACCTTCCACTCGGGAAGACGAAATTTGGCGTTTTTTCGTAAAAATCTAAAAGTGATTGAGTGAATGCGGAAAGTTTGAAGAAATAGCTTTCTTCTTCCCGCCAAGAAACTGTTGCTCCGCTGGGTGCTTTGCCGTTTGTGATTTCAGATTCGTCGTAAAATGCTTCGTCCTGAACGGAATACCAGCCTTTGTATGTGTCTTTGTAGATCCAGCCGTTTTTTTCAAGTTTCTGCCAAATTGTTTTGACAAAGTCCGTGTGGCGTTTTTCGGTTGTGCGAATGAAGTCGTCGTGTGTTATATTGAGTTTTTCGGCGAGATTTCTGAAAATTTGCGAAACGGAATCGCAGAAATCGATTGGTGATAAACCATTTTTTTCAGCAGATTGAGCAACTTTTTGCCCGTGTTCGTCGGTACCTGTTAAAAAAAATGTTTCATTGCCGTTTTTTTTGTAAAACCTTGCAAGAAAGTCGGAGACTATTGATGTATAGGCGTGACCTATATGCGGGTTACCATTAACATAGTATATCGGAGTTGTGATGTATATATTATGTTTCATGTTCCCTTAAAAAAATAACCGTGGGGGAAGAATCCCCCAAGATTATTGTGCGTAATAATATAATTATTTCGCAGCAGGAGCAGCAGCCACAGGAGCAGCAGCTTCAACAGCAGCTGTTTCTTGTACAGGAGCAGCTGCAGCATCAGCAGGAGTTTCAGCACCTTCAACAGCAGCACCTTCAGCACCAACTTCTTGAACCACTTCTGTTTCTTGACCTTCTACAACAGATTCTTGGTTGCTAGACATTGAAGCAAAGATGAAGTATGCACCAATAATTGCTACGATGATAACTGAAATAATGATTGATTTTTTTTGCATATGCAATTGTATAATTAATTTAGAAACAACTATAAATGCCACAAATTAAAATGTCTAGTAAAATTTTAAATTTTTTTGAAATAGATTCAACAAGCCTTGAAGCAAGGCGAATTATTGAATCACAAACCGTTCTTACACCATTAAAAAACAACATAATCATTACCGCAAAAATTCAGACGCAAGGGCGTGGAAGGCTTGACCGCAACTGGGTTTCTTTAACCGGCAACATGATGTTTTCAATCATAATTCCAAGGGCTTGGGTGAAGAATTTCAACACACTTCCTGCGTGCGTTTGCTTGGCGATTTTTCGTGAAATTTCC
>CANCKZ010000071.1 GCA_947378695.1 Rickettsiales bacterium | reverse complement strand
CAATTCAAACAAGGGTTAAGGAATATTTAATCCATTTTTTCCTTTTACAATTCGCAGTTTTCGGGGTCTTCCTTTCAAGGGATATCGTTATGTTCTATACATTCTTTGAACTTACTCTTGTGCCAATGTTCTTCATTATTGGAATTTGGGGCGGTGCAAACAGAGTCTATTCCACATTCAAGCTTTTCCTTTACACATTCACGGGTTCTGTTCTGTTTTTGATAGCAATAGTCTATCTTGTAATAACCTATAAAACCACAAGCATTTTGCAACTGGTCTATTCCCTTTCCCCGGAAACAGGCACGCCGCTTCCGTTAAATATTGAAAAGATTTTATGGCTTTTGTGCTTCGTTGGATTCGCAATTAAAGTGCCAATGGTTCCATTTCACACATGGCTTCCGAACGCCCATGTTGAAGCTCCAACTTCTGGCTCGGTTGTGTTGGCGGGAATTTTGATTAAACTTGGGGGCTACGCCATGTTGACGATTCTTCTTCCACTCTTTCCGAATGCCTCGATGTATTTTCAAGATTTCGTGATAATTTTGAGTATTGTTGCAATAATTTATGCTTCAATCGTTGCAATGGGGCAGGAGGACATCAAAAAAATGATCGCCTATTCTTCAATCGCACACATGGGTTATGTTACGATCGGAATTTTCACATTCTCGCAGGACGGCATATCTTCCGCAATTTTCCAAATGCTAAGTCACGGCTTTGTTTCCGGTGCGTTGTTCCTTTCAATTGGTGTAATTTACGAACGCCTGCATACTCGTCAGTTTTCTGCTTTTGGTGGAATTGCACGCAAAATGCCAAACTTTGCCTTTGCGTTTATGATTCTAACAATGGCTTCTGTTGGTCTTCCGGGAACATCGGGCTTTGTTGGGGAAATTATGGCAATTGTTGCCGTGTTTAATGTTTCGCCGATATACGGAATTTTGACGGCAAGCGGAATGGTTCTTGGTGCGGGATACATGCTTGTTATGTATAAACGCACAATGTTTGGGGAAATTACGAATCCGGAAGTGAATACAATGAAAGATTTGTGCAAAACTGAAAGGGTGACGCTTTGGCTTTCTTGCACATTTTGTGTGTTTTTAGGAATTTACCCAAAGGTGGTTCTGGAAATTATTCCAATTTTCAACACAGTAGCATTCAGATAACCAACCCAGAAAGAAGGTTCTTCGTTTCATAAAGTGGAAGACCTTCTGCCCCTGTTTTGGAATTGACGGTTGTAGGTTATGGCTTTCTTGCGAAGTAGTGAATTTGCGAAAAACTCACAAAAAAAATAGTTGAGCCCTAAAAATCTCACTGCAAAAGCTTACCATTAAACAAATTCCCGCTGACAAACTCCCCACTGAAATTGTTGCCACCAAAAGATGAGTCATAAGTGAGTGGTTGTGAAGAAGTGGATTTATGAGGAGGAGGCTAAAAAACCAGCAAACACAGTAGCATTCAGATAACCAACCCAGAAAGAAGGTTTTTCGTTTCATAAAGTGGAAGACCTTCCGCCCCTGTTTTGGAACCGACAACCTTCATAACAAAGCCTTCGAACGCTGAATTGAACGAGTATCCGCCAATTTCTTCAACCCATAAATTTGATGCAACATATCCATCGATTTCACTCAATGAAAGGTTTTTGATTTTCACCCTTGTAACAGTGCGTTTCAGGGAACTTGTGCCGTCTTTTTTCTTCAACAGAACGGCGGTGTGAATATCGTGATTTCTGCCGGAATATAGTGTGATTAGCTTGCGGGCTTCGTCTTGATTTTGCGGAGTTTTCACAAGTCTTCTGCCAACGAAAACCGCCTTGTGAGATATCAAAACATTGCCATCAATTTCAACACTTTCCGCTTTTAATTTCACAATTCGCTCAATGAACTTCACTGGCGTTTCTTTGCGAAGGAGTGCCTCGTGAACTTGGATTTCATGAATTGTGTAGTTGCTTGTGAAAATTGAGAGAAGTTTTAGTGAATTTTTGCACGATGGAACGAAGGTTATTGTGGTCATTTTTACGGGCTTAATATTGGAAAAGCCTTGTTTGTGGTTGGTTGGTTGTCAAGATATTTTTCTTGACAAATGTGAAGTTTGCAATCGAATAGTTATTATTTTATTGTGCGGTATGAGTTACAAGAAGTTGGCAGGACATACAATTAAGCAGATACAAGTTGGCACAGAACAACAAAAAGCACGATTTCAAGATACCATAACGATGGAGGAATTCTCCACGGAATTAAACAACACAATTAAAGCGGCACTTGCTCAGCAACGAAACGCCTACAATGCAACAGTCGTAGCGAAATCACAAGCCCGCCTTGATAAGGTTGAAGGTGTTCTCAGTGCATTGCTGGAACTCCAACGTGAAGATATACTGCAACCTCAGATAGCGCAACAAAGGTTTACTGAACTCAAAACCAACGCTACCTTAGATGCACATATCGTTCAAGATGCCGTACGGTTTAATGGAAAAGATTCTACAGTTTTGAACGGCGCCCAAGCCGCATTTCACGCCGCCCATGTTGCGTTTGCGCATGGTGATCAGGCAGGTAATGTGCTGCGGATTAATGCTGCAATTGCAGAGGCTCGAAAAATCGCAGTCACACTTCAAAATCAACTCGAAAAATGCACGGTTGATGGCACCAAGATGGAAGAAATTGGGAAGAAGGTGTACCAAAACATTGAAAAAAATGGACAGATTGATTATGTTGATAGCATTAAAGATGGCCTTGGCAATGATGCCAAAGGAGAACTTGACACGCATAACGTGCGAGGTGCAATTACGCTTGCAATTGGAGACTTGATTTTAAAAACCAAAAAAAATGTAAAAAATCAAGATTTGAAAGCACCACTTGACTCAGTGCATGGCAGTGCTCCGCAGCAGGCATACCGTTTCCTTGGTAAGTTGAGGAAATACGAAAGTGATAAGAAGAGTTTCGAAGAGGAAGAGGTTTCTTTGTATAGCATGATACCGTATTTAAAAGCTCTTGCAGATGAGGGCGACGATAGCTCTGATGGTGGCGATGCGGCTGCTGCCGCATTGGTGTCGTTTTGCAACCAAAATGCCACCAAACATCCGATTGTGAGCAATGTTCGAATATTACTGAAAGACAGAAAGGACGCAAAGGAAGAGCAAAAGAAGAAGCGTGAGAGCGAGGAGAATGGAAAGCGAAAGGAAGAGGAGGAAAACAGGTTGAAGGAGAATAATGAAAATTTGTTCAAAAAACAACAAGAGTTTGCCGATGCAAAGGAAGGTGAAGCAAAAAAGAGTGCGCTAACGATTGCCCAAGATGTACGCAAAAGAGTGGACGAGACTGAAAGTGGGTTGCTAAAAAAGAAAGAAAGCCTAAGTGGTAACACAATGATTGTAGGTGGCGTTGGTATTGCAGCGGGCGGACTTATAGGTACATCAATAGGAGCATCCCTTATAACAAAAATGTTCACGGTTCCGGCTAAGGCTGCTGAGCTTGCAGAGATAAGTATCAAAGCGGGTTCTATACAACCACTCGCAACCACCAGTAATGTCTCATTGCCTGGCACAACAAATATTCCTGCTCACATTAACAACGATGCAACTGCCACCGTTGACGGAACTACAATTACTGCAAAGTTCACGAACGATCACGCAACCATTGATTACAACGGGCAGACGCTAGATTTGCATCACAATTCTGATCTGTCGTTTGCCACAAGTGCTGATGGTCAAACCGCTGGTGCGATAATTCATGATGGTGATGGATATTCAGTTGTTACGCATGAGGCCGTTGCTGCTCATATAAGTCCTGAAATTCACGCCGCAATTATAGTGATTTCGGTTATTGCGGTTTTAGCTTGCGCCGCTTATGGTGCTTACATGGTAAAAAGTGGTATTGATAAAAAGAAAGCAGAGGAGGAGCATAGTAACAATATGGTCAATTTTGGTAGTCAAAAATCACGCCTCACGCAAACCATCAGCAATGAACACGCTACCTCTTCGGATTTATTGCAGGCTTCTAGCAAAATGGGGCAAGCGGAGAGTACTGCAAAAGAAAGTAGAATAAAGGTGGACAATTTATCGCACCCAACTCCAACACAGATTATGCGCAAAATGCTTGATGAAAAGAAGAAAATTGCCGCAAAGTTTAACGGCAATAAAAAAGAAGATACTGCCGATAAAGCTGCTGACAAAAAAATGCCAGAACCAAGTAAGTAACCCCTACTGACAAGCCAAACATTCGTCATACATATCAACCGTTTTCCCGCCTTGAACCTTTGGTTTTGCTGCGGGAATAACATCTTGTCCAGGTGCTTTTTCCGCCCTTTGAATTGAAGACGAGCGACAGTAGTATAGCGATTTCACACCTTTTTTCCAAGCGGCGAAGTGGATGTCGTGCAATACTCGTTTTTCAACATTGCTTGCGAAGAACACATTCAAAGATTGTGATTGGCAGATATATTTTTGCCTGTCTGCGGCGTGGTCAATCAGCCACATTTGGTTGATCTCCATTGCGGTTTTGAACACGGCTTTTTCTTCTGGCGTAAGGCATTCTAGGTGTTGAACCGAACCTTCGTTCAGTGCAATTGATGACCAAGTTTTGTCGTTATCGCTTGCTTTAATTTGAAGGAGTTTTTTGAGGTATTTGTTTCGAACGATGAACGAACCAGAAAGCGTTTTGTGCGTGTAGCAATTCGCCGCATAAGGTTCAATTCCGGGGCTGGAATTTCCTGCGATGATTGAAATTGACGCAGTTGGAGCAATAGCAATTTTGTTTGCGAAACGCTCGTTGAGTCCTGCGGATTGAGCGTCTGGGCA
>CANCKZ010000070.1 GCA_947378695.1 Rickettsiales bacterium | reverse complement strand
TTTATTTCCGTTGAAAATGTTGCTTTGCCTGTGAAAATGATGGCATCAGACTTTGCAATTGCACTTTGTGGAAGTTCACGAAGGGGACCTGCCGGGAAAATTTTTCCATTGCCAAAAAGGGAGTTTCCTACTATTAAAAGGGTGAAATTTTTGTGGAAATTTGGGTTTTGAAGACCGTCGTCCATAAGAATTATTTTCTCTTTAATTGAGCTAAGATTTTGCAGAATATCGTTCGTTTTTGTGAAAAGATAGACCGGTGCAGTTTGGGAAATTAGCGAAGGTTCATCGCCAATACGCAGTGCGTTCATCGTTTTTTGAACGGCAATGAAGCCTTTTGTTTTCCTGCCGGAACCCTTGCTTAAAACGCAGATATCGTTTGGGAAGGAGTGGGAGAGTTCCTCAAAAAGTGCAAGTGTGACGGGCGTTTTTCCGTTCCCGCCAAGTGAAGCATTTCCAACGCATATAACGAATTTATCGCCAATTTTACGTTCATTTGTTGTAAGTTTTCGAATTTTTGTTCCAAGCGAAAACAACATTGAGAAGGGGAGCAGTGCGTGCGAAATTATTGCTGACTTAATAGTTTTTTCGTGCCAAAATTTCGGTGTTTTGAACATTTATTTTGCGATTGCTTGCTATAAATTCAATTTAAAATTATCGGTTTTTTTAAAAATGCAAGAAATCTTTTCATTCTTGACATTTATTTTTTTTATTCTCACTTATCAAAATAATAGATATTAATGTTTGGTATGCCAAGTAAAGTTTTGCCTTCTGCTTCAAGTGAAAATTTGCGTTTTGTGGAATCTTCAACGCTGTCGGAAGACGGAACGAAGAATGTTATCTTGAATTTTGGTCCTCAGCACCCTGCTGCTCACGGAGTTCTTCGCCTTATGCTTGAACTTGATGGCGAGGTTGTCGTAAAAGCCGACCCCCACATTGGACTTCTTCACCGCGGAACGGAAAAACTTATCGAGCACAAAACATACCTTCAAGCCGTGCCATATTTTGACCGCCTTGACTACTGTTCGCCAATGTGTCAAGAACACGCATTTGCACTTGCCGTTGAAAAACTTTTGGGTGTGGAAGTGCCTCGTCGGGCAAAAATTATCCGCGTGATGTTCTCTGAAATTACACGCATTTTGAACCATATAATGAATATCACAACACAAGCACTTGATGTTGGAGCCATGACCCCACTTCTTTGGATGTTTGAAGAGCGTGAAAAACTTATGGAATTTTACGAACGAGTTTCAGGGGCAAGAATGCACGCAGCGTATATTCGTCCTGGTGGGTTATTTGCCGATATTCCTGATGGTCTTTTGGAGGATATTCTGGTTTTTTGCAAAGGATTTCCAAAAAAAATCGAGGAAATGGAATCGCTCATCACAGAAAACCGAATTTTCAAGCAAAGAATGGTTGATATCTGCACGGTTTCGGTGAATGAAGCACTTACTTGGGGCTTTTCCGGACCAATGATTAGAGGTTCCGGCGTTGCATGGGATTTGAGGAAATCTCAACCGTATGAAATATATGACGAGCTTGATTTTGATGTTCCGGTTGGTGTGAACGGCGATTGTTACGACCGCTACCTAATTCGCGTTGAGGAAATGAGGCAGTCCGTGAAAATTATTGAGCAATGCGTTGCAAAAATTGAGGCAGGTCCCGTTTGTGTTGATGACAAGAGAATTGCATTGCCAAAGAAGTCTGATGCTAAGGAAAATATGGAAGATTTGATCAACCACTTCAAACTTTTCACAGAAGGATACAATGTTCCGGCTGGGCAGGTTTATGCTGCGGTTGAGGCTCCAAAAGGGGAGTTTGGCGTTTATTTGGTCTCTGACGGTTCAAATAAACCATATCGTTGCCATATTCGTGCATCAGGTTTTGCACATTTGCAAGGCTTGGAATTTATGGTAAAAGGGCATGTTCTTGCCGATGTTGTCGCTGGAATTTCCACGCTGGATATCGTTTTTGGTGAAGTTGATAGATAGCAATTGGTAAAATATATGACGAATAAAATTGCAATTTCATGCAAAAATGTAAGAAAGGAATACGCAATTGCCGGTAAAGTTGTTGAGGTTCTTAATGTTGAAAATCTTGAAATTACACAAGGCAGTTTTTTTGGAATTTTGGGTCCAAACGGTGCTGGTAAATCGACATTGATAAATATTATTGCCTCGCTTATTGAAAAAACAAGCGGCAAAATTGCAATTCTTGGAAAAGACATGGAAAGCAATATCCAATTCGCAAAAATGAACATTGGCACTGCTGTTCAAGATGTCAAGCTTGACCCATTCCTAACGGTCGAAGAAACGCTGGATTTTCAAGCTGGATATTACGGCATTCCAAAAAATCAACGAAAAATTGACGAACTTTTGCGAAATCTTGGCATGTTTGAGCACAAACACAAGAGGTCTCGCACACTTTCTGGGGGCATGCAACGCAGGCTGGTCATTGCAAAAGCGTTAATTCACAACCCCGATATTATAATTCTTGACGAGCCAACCGCAGGCGTTGATATTGAACTTCGCACGCAACTTTGGTCGTTCATAAAAAGCCTTAAAGCACAAGGAAAAACGGTGATAATTACCACGCACTACCTTGAAGAAGCACAGGAATTGTGTGACGAAATTGCGTTTATCAAGCACGGCGGCATTATTTTACAAGATACAAAAGCCAATATTTTATCCCTTTTGGACGAAAAAACCATGTTCATTCAAACAAATTCCGCAATTCCCGAAGCAAAAATCGATGGCATTCGCATGGAAAAATATGAGCTTGGCATTAAAATCAACTATGTTCCATCGCTAATTTCCACCGCCTTTCTTTTGGATTTTTTGCGTGAAAACAAAGTTATTATAAACGATTTAACCATAAAAGATACCACACTTGATGCAGTTTTTTCATACATTATTAATCGCTAGTTTTTGCATTTTTTCCACCGTTTTTGCCAATGTTTTAGCAGTGGGTGAGGTCAAAATGGGGGAAATCAAAATTCTTGCGAAGGTGAACCAAGGCGTTGTCACGAACTATGACATTTCAAACCGCATTGAATTTCTGCAAATTTTAACGCCTGAAATGAAGAAGGCAACAAAAGATGAAAAGCAATATTACGCCATGCAAAGCTTAGTTCAGGACGAACTTCGCACAGAATACGCAAAAAAAATCAATTTCAAATTGAATAAAGAGCAGAAAATTCAAAACCGCAGCGTGATTATTGCGAATATGAGGAAGAAAAATGTGCCAAAAAGTGCGATAGAAAAAAACGAAAGCTTTATTGAAAGCGAGGTTTTATGGCAAGCGGTGATTGACGCAGTTATTCGCCCAAAAATTCAGATATCGCCAGAAATGGTGAGGTCTATTGCGGAGAAAAATAAAAAACTTTCCAACGCACAAATTGAAAGCATCGCAATTGAGCAACAAATTCAGGTGCAATCTGCACAAATTATTGAAGCAATGCGTAAAATTTCCATAATAGAATTCACGCAAGATCAATAAATTTCAAATTGCTATAATTCTTGCGAGTGGCGTTGTCGTTTGTGATGTAATCAATTTTTTTGATGTTAATATCGAATTCTTGATCCATTCTTATGAAAACTTTCGCCAAAAGACCAGCATCAAGAAGGGCTCCGTGCATATTTCTTGACGATAAATCAACTTCAAATTTTTTACAAAGAGCATCAAGCGATGCCCGTTCGCCAACATATTTCTTGCGTGCCAAAATTAGGGTGTCTATCACGGGGTTTTCAATTTTTTCAAGCTCGCAAAGTGCAAGTTCATAGTTTAAAAAGTTGATATCAAATGTTGCGTTGTGAATTACAAGCGTGGAATTTGCGATGAATTTGAGGAAATCCGCAGAAATTTCGTTGAATCGTGGCTTGTCTTGAAGGGAATCGAGCGAAATGCCATGCACACCTTCGGCTTCTTTGTCAATTTCACGGTCAGGGTTCAGATAAGTGTGATATGTGCGTCCCGTTTCGCTGCCGTTCACAACTTCAACGCACCCAATTTCGATAATTTTGTGCTTATTTTTCACAGATATCCCAGTCGTTTCGGTATCAAGGCAGATATATCGTTCGTTCGTTTTCATTTTATGGGAATTAGTGTGTTGTATGCACGCTTTTTGAATGCGGAGACGATTTTATCGGAATTTTCAATCACGAGCTTTGATAAAGCAAGGTTGAGCAAGGGATTTTTTATCTCAAACTTCATATCATAAACAATTTCGCAACCTTCAATTGACGGGCGAATTTCCCAGATATTTTCAAAAATCTTAAAAATTGACGGCGTATTTTCCGTTATGAAAATTGTGTATGAAGCTGCGTTCAGCGTGATTTTTGAGGTATAAAACAATTTGATATTCTTTAAAAGCGTGATATAATTTATATACATCGTGGCAATAATTTCATTTGCAGACTCCTCGTGAATTTCAATTGCGTTGCAATGTGGAATAAATTCAGGGTAGCGTTGGATATCAGCTATCATTTTATAAACATCTTCCGCGCGAAATGGAAGTTTGGTCACTATGCGTTTATATGCCATTTTTTTGTAAATAATATTGTAATTTTTTCTCAATTTCGCTGCCACAAAAAAGTTGCATAGCCTCGTTTTGTAAGCAAGGCAGAATTGGAGCGTTTGATGTGTGGGAGTCGACAAATGTTTGCAAGTGATAATCATTCGCACTAACAATTGCCGAGAGCAAAAACGCAATCGCAACGCACTCAACACTAGCAAAAGCCGAGGGAATGCGATATTCCAAACGCTTGCCAACATCGGGAATTTGTGCAATACGCAAGGCAACCGTGCGGTTTTCAACGCCCCAAGTTGCGTGAGTTGGCGAATT
>CANCKZ010000069.1 GCA_947378695.1 Rickettsiales bacterium | reverse complement strand
AAGCCATGCTACACGGCAAAATCTCAATTTTTCTGCAAAATTCCACCACAGGAAATTTCCGCATTCAGCGGACTTGGACACAACGATAAATTCAAAAACTCGTTGATATCACAGGGTTTTAGCGTGAAACATTTCTTCGAATTTAAGGATCACCACCAATATACAACTGCCGAAATTGAGGAAATTATCGCCAAAAGTGGAAATTTGCCAATTGTGACAACCGAAAAAGACTGGGTAAAACTTGCACGAGTTCACAAAAACAAAATTCACACACTGAATATAAAATATATAATGCACGATGAAATTATAACAAAAATTGTAAATGCGATAAATTTAAAAAAATAATAAAAAACGCTTTACAAACACATTTTTTTATGATATACATTGGTTAATAGTAATTTTTTAAAATAGATATATGTCTGGAATGTTCAAAATTGGTGGGTATGTTATAGCCCCATCGCACGGTCTTGGTAAGCTTGTGAACAAAGTTACTCAAACAATTGCTGAAAAAGAAATTGAATTTCTCGAAATCCACTTCGAAGAAGACAAAATGAAAATGATGATTCCATTTCATAAAGCAAAATCTGGTGGAATTCGCACGCTTGTTGGCAAAGATGAAGTTGAAAAACTTTATGTCACCCTCAAAGAAGATTCCCGTGGAATGCGTGTGATTTGGAGTAAACGCTCCCGTGAATACAACAAAAAAATTCTCACTGGGGATATTTTCGCCATTGCTGAAGTCGTGCGTGATTTATACCGCAACACGAACAATCCAAACAGGTCATATAGCGAGCGTGTAATTTTCGAAAAAGCCCTTCAACGCATGGTTGCCGAACTTGCAATCGTCACAAGCACAACAATTGAAGACATGGAGGAGAAAATTCTTGATATGCTTGGAAAATACCACGAAACCTACCAAGACACATTCGATGGCGAGGAAGTTTTCGAAGCCGAAGAAGAATTTGAAGCACTTCCACAGGGCATTTAAGGCTGGAATTACATATTTTTGCGAATTTCCGTTGAAGAAATTGCCTTGGTTTTGCGAAAAATCATCGCAATTTTTTCTCTTCGCAAGTGCGATTTGGCAATAATTTTGTGCATACCATACCCTCCCCTATTCACAAAAACCACATTAACATTGTGTAAAATCCACTCAAAACCCTTCCATTTATGGAAATGAAGCAGGTTATCCGTGCCTAGTATGAAAAAAATTTGGTCATTTGGGTGTAGTTTTTTCAATAATTGCACCGTGAAAAACGATTCTGCTATGCGAAATTTGTCCTCAATTGTGGAAACTTTCATCCACGGTTTTGTTGCAATTTTTTTGAGCATTCCCGCACGAAAGGCAATTGACGGAAGGTTTTTTCCGCTTTTGAACGGGTTGCGTGGCGTGACTAAAAAGTGCAAAACATCAAGTTTCAACGCCACTTTCGCAAAATTCGCCGCTTGAATATGCCCTTCATGTGGCGGGTTGAACGAACCACCTAAAATACCAATTCGCATATTTCAAGTTTAAAATGGCGTGTTTTTGGAACTGCGTCCCGATGGTTCAATGTTTGCAAGGTTATCAAAACGAGTCGTCTGCTGGTCAAAACGCAAAAATGCCGTCCCAATTGGTCCATTTCTGTGTTTTGCGATGATCACCTCCGCAGTATTTTCGATTGTGCCATATTTATCGCCATTTTGTGCCATCCACTGGTTGTATTGCTCAATATTTTCCTTGGACGGCATCGAACGCTCCATGTAGTAAGCCTCCCGATACAAAAACATCACGATATCCGCATCTTGCTCAATCGAACCGGAGTCCCTCAAATCCTGCAATTGCGGGCGTTTATCGTCACGAGACTCCACATTCCTCGACAGCTGCGAAAGTGCAATCAACGGAATTTTAAATTCCCGCGCAATCGCCTTCAAATTTTGCGTGATATCCGAAATTTCCTGCACACGATTATCTTTTGCCTTGCTAGACGACCTCATCAACTGCAAATAATCCACCACTGCGAAGGCGATATTGTGCTTGCGTTTCATTCGGCGAATTTTTGTGCGAAGCTCTGGAATTGAAATTGCAGGCGTATCGTCAATAACAATTGGAGTTGACCCAAAATCGTTCATCGCACCCATAATCACGCTAAATTCCCCATCTGTGACCATTCCAGACGAAATTTTATTACTAGGAACCCCAGTTTCAACGGCAATCATACGGTTCACAAGCTGTTCGGCAGACATTTCCAGTGAGAAAACCGCAACCGCCTTGTCGTCTTTTCGCACAGATTTCGCCGCATTCAACGCCATTCCAATCGCAAGAGCAGTCTTCCCCATCGATGGACGGCCGGCGAGAATTATCAAATCGCCGTCACTCCAACCCGAAATTTTTGCGTTGATATCGTGATAACCAGTATCAATCGCCAATTTTGTGCCATATTTTTTGATATGCTCGATTTTATTTAAAATGCCGGAAAATACATTTGAAATTGTGACAAAATCCTGCACCTGCTTGTCCTCCATTATGTGATAAAGCCTCTCTTCAAGGTTTTGCACGGCGTCATGTGGGTTTTCGTTTTGAGAAACTTCCGGCACAAATTCCTGCACAGCCTTGATCGCCTCTCGTTTTTGATACAAATTGCGAATTAACTCCGCTTTTTGCACAACATTGTATATCGCAATTGAGTTTATGTATTTCGAAACGCTCTCTGTCAGCACCTCTTCAATTGGTTTATCCGTGACAAGAGTTGGTCTTGACATGCGAATATGTTGGGCGATTGAGTGGGGATCGGCAGTTCGCGACCGTGCAACAAGAACGGAGCAAGCGGAGTAAATCTCTTGAAAAACCTGATTCGAAAAGGCTTTTTCACTTAATATCGCTGAAACATTATCAAAATTTTCATTGTTCAAAACGATATACGCAATCACCAGCTCTTCAGCGTGGTAATCTGCAAGATTTTCCTGCATAATATTATTTCAGTTTTTCTCTAATTTCACGAATGTTTGGTAAGTGTTTTGCGATAACCAAAATTGCGACCATCAAAAGAAATGTGGCATCTTTAAAAGTGCGTGTGAAAATGACAATTTGAAGTGCGGATATTACAATTGTAATACATGTTGCAACGGATGCAAGACCGACTTTTCTGAAAACCGCCATTACGCCAAGCCAGAAAAACATGAAAACTATTGCCAGTGGCGGGTATAGTGCGAAAATGCAGGCGAACGATATTGCGACTGATTTTCCGCCTTTGAATTTGAGGTAAATTGAAAATGAGTGCCCTAAGACAGCGGCAACGCATATCAAAATTTGAAGATCGTGCGATGCCTCCGCCCAATAAGCAGATGGCAACAACACGGCTATTCCCTTGATGAAATCAAGGATAAATGTAGAAATTCCTGCAACTTTGCCACAATTTCTTGTAACATTTGTTGCACCAATATTCCCTGAGCCAACCGTTCTTATGTCCAGACCATAAAACAATTTGGAAATTAAAAGACCAAATGGTATTGAGGCGATTAAATAAGAAGCGATTGGCAGAAGGATATATAGTATCATTTTTTTCCTGAAACGAATTTTTCTTTAATACGAGATTGTTTAGCAGAACGGTTGCGAAGGTAGTAAAGTTTTGCGCGTCTAACAGCACCACGCTTAACAACTTCAACAGATTCGATTGCTGAAAGGAAAATTTTAAATTGTTTTTCAACAGCATCGCCACTTGTTGTAAGTTTTCTTACTCTGAAAGATGAAGCAACGCCTCTGTTCACTTTTCCGATGCAAGTTCCTTGGAAATATTGAGTTCTTGTTGTTGTTCCTTCTGAAATCAACACACCAACGTTAACTGTGTCACCAACTTTGAACGATGTAAAGTCGCATGCGTCTTTTTTGTATTCCTGAATTTTTTTGTCGTTAAACTTTTGTAAAAGGTCGGACATTTTCGCGTCAATAAATAAATTTTATAGTTCAAAAGTCTAAACAAATTAAATGTCAAGATTTTTTTCTTGACTATTTTTATATTCCCAAAACAGCATAAAATATTCTAATTTTGTATTATGCAACAGGTTCTTTCGTTTGTCCCAATTTTTATTTTCTTCATTGCATACAAATTTGCAAATAAAATTGCACCCAACCACGAACCCATAATTGTGGCGACATTTTTCCTCGTAGTAATCACCGCAATATCAATTGCATACTCGCTTCTTTCGAAAAAAAAGCAGGATAAACTCACATTTTATTCCAACATTTCCATAATATTTTTCGGCGGTTTAACCGTGTTTTTTCACAATCCTGCGTTCATAAAAATCAAAATTACCCTGATAAACCTCATTTTTGGCGGGCTGTTAATTTACAACTATTTTTCCGCCAATCCACCGATTAAAAAAATGTTTGAGGGCAAATTCGACATGGAAAATTCTGCGTGGAAAATTCTCTCGCTTCGTTTGGCGATTATGTTTTTCGCAATTGCAATTGGAAATGAGTTTGTGTATCGCAATTTTTCGGAGGCAATCTGGGTGAAATATAAAGTTTTTGGCGTAACAACCATAACAATGCTATATTTCCTGCTTCAACTTCGCTTTATAATGAAGAATATCAAGCAAAAATAAGGCACAAATTTCCCGCTTCCACATTTTTCCGTGGTGAATTATATATATTCAACTAATTTTTATGTATGTTTTTCGCCAAGAAAAAAGGAATCGCAAACCGCCTTTCAACACAACTTTCCAGTCGATTTTATTTTTTTCCCGCCAAAAAGTGTGCAAAAAGTGCGTTTTTGTTATAGCATACTATAACAAAATGAAGGGGCGATATTTTCAGCAAAATAAAGAACTCAATTCCCACAAGGGTTTATTCGTTTTTTGAAAAAATATTTTTTTTCTTTTTTATTTTTGTTATAGTGTACTAGTACAGTGATACACCAA
>CANCKZ010000068.1 GCA_947378695.1 Rickettsiales bacterium | reverse complement strand
CATACGATTTCTTCGTAACCTATGTGTAGAAACTGACCGTTTCAACAACACCACCCCATCACGCCAAAAGTATGGTGGGTTTAAAAGTTTTATTTTTTGTTTTTTTTATGCTTTTACGCTCTTTTTCAATAGCAGCATCAATATTGCTTCTTGAAGCAACAGGTTTTGCCTCACTTTCATTAACACCAACACGAGTAGACCTCAATTCATCAAAAAAAACGCAATCAGTTTTGTTGATGAACGACACAAACGAAACGGTGACATATCGCCTTGGGTTTGCGTATCGCACAATGAAGCCATCTGGCGACACGGAAATTTCTACGCCAGAGGAAGAAAAACTTATGAAACCAATTGAACAAATGGTTTTGTTTTCTCCAAAACAGGTAACACTTCAACCAAAGCAACTGCAAACAGTGAAATTCACATATCGCAATGTTCCAACCGCAACGCTTGATGAATACGCCGCTTATGTAACATTTCAAGAACAGGATAACAGTCCAAAAATTCCACAACTTTCGGATCAACCCGAAGACGGCGGAGTTGCCATCAAAGTTAAGGCATTGTTTAAAATATCAATTCCAATCTTTGTTTCAACTGCAACGGCTTCAACTCAACACACTACTGATATTGCCAATTTGAAAATTGACAAAGAATTAAATGTGCTAAATTTTGATATCAACAATACTGGGAAATATTCAATTACAGGAAGAGCGGTTGCTAAATTCTTTAATGGGAAAAAACTTCTTGGAGAATTTGAGCAAAAGAACATTTCACTGCCAAATCCGTTGAAGTCTCGTAGCATTGTTCTTCAATATGATGAAATCAAATTCCAAGAAACGGACGCAACTTCTGTTGAAGTAACATACCTTCCGCCAGAAGGCGAGAAATCGTATGCTATTGGAAAAGCAACACTTGATTTGAAAAAATAACACACGAATCGATGAATAAATGTTTTTATGGGGGAAGGTTCAACGCTTGTTTGCGGGTGTTGAGCCAAAGTTTTTTTGTTATATCACACTAATTTCTTGTGTAATGTTGCACGAACTTTCCCCATGCAACATTGTTCACGCACAAGAATTGGAACAAACTCCAACCCAAGCTCCCTTGCCAACTCCAACCCAAATTCCTGCGGAGGAATCCAAACCGCAAACCACCCAACCACAAAATTCAGTTGAACCAACGAATGCGGAGGCGATTAAACCTGAAACACTTGAAACCAAGCCAGTTGAAACCCCTGCAACAGTTAACCCAAATGTGCCGGAAATTAAATCAATTGAAGCAGATGGTGTTCGAACTGTGATTGACAGTCAAATTCAAAAACAGTTTCCGTATAACACAAAAACGGTGAGTTCATCAGACTACGAGGCATATTTAACCACCTTAAACCTTGGAAATCTTAGTATTGCGGAAAATTTCGTGATATATGGGGATTTATCCCAAAAGGAGGCGTATTATATCCCCCTAGCATCATTCCTCGGTTCAATGCATGTTCAAGTTGAACAAAAAGGCGATAGGATTGTTGGTTGGTTTTTGAAGGAAAGTAATGTGATTGATATTGACATTAAAACCGGTTTTGCAAAAATTGGCGATCAAACCTATCAATTCACAGCAAACGATGCCATTATGCTTTACACCGACCTTCTTGTTTCAATGCCAATGCTGCAAAAAATGTTTCCCGTTGAATATGATTTTGACCTTGCCCAGCAAATTCTTAATGTGAAAACAACAACTCCATTTCCAATTGAGCAAGAAATTTCACGAGCATCAATGCTTGGAAAGCTTGGCAAAGGGCAAGGCGGCGAAGATGCAGAAGAATTACGAAAAGCAAAAATTGAAGTTCAAGACTACCAAATGTTTTCAATGCCAAATGTTGATGTTACATATTCCACGATTTTGAATGTTAAAACAATGAAAACTCAACAAAACCTTTCGTTTTCTTCAACAAGTCATCTTTTGAAATCGGAGCTTAATGTTACGGGTGGGGCAACTCTTGCAGGAATTGGAAGCATGAAGTTGGCGTTAAGAAAAAATGACACAGTTGAACACCCGTTTGAACATTATTTGCGACCAAAACAATACTGGATTGGCGACATAGCGGCACCATCAACAAACCTTGTTGGAACTTCAAGTTCTGGTGTTGGTTTTTCAGTTTCAAACATTCCACCCGGTTGGAAAATTGACTTCAACAATTTGCAAATAACAGGGTATTCAATACCGAATTGGTCAGTGGAAATTTACCTGAACAATAGTCTTTTAAACTTTTCATCTGTTGATGCTACCGGTCTTTACGCATTTCAAGATATTCCGCTGAATGTGGGGCTTAACACTGTTAAACTGATCTTTTACGGACCATACGGACAAACACGAGAAACAACACAAAACATAAACCTTTCATCGTCGCTTTTACAAAAAGGAAAGTTTGTCTATGATTTCACAGTTTTAAAAGAAAAGCTTTCTTTAATTCAAACACCTTCTTCGAAGTTGCAATCAATGGGGGCAACCGCTGGAATGGAGAGATACTTTGGAAGTGTGCGATATGGTCTTACTGGCGATACCTCACTTTTGCTTTCAACAACATCGTATATGAAAAAATTCGGCGGAACTTACGATGCTCAACCTGAAAGACAGCACTATCTTGCAACATCGCTTATGACCGATGTGTTTGGTGTAATTGTGAATACAGATTTGGCCTATCACATAAACTCAAATTCCGCTGCGGTAAAATTAAGCACAAATGCAACAATATTCAAGGAATCAAATTTGATGGTAACAAGTCAATTTTTTATGAAGAATTATTTAAGTGAATCGCACATGCAAAGTGGTGCGAATGCCCAGCAGTCTTCAACGGAAATTCGATTGAAGAACAACATTAAGCTTTTGGGGAAGTTTGTGGCAAGTCAATATACCGCAACAATTGGCACAATGAATTCCGGAGACTACACATCAAGCATCAACGCACAGCATTCGTTTTCTCCAATTAAACCAATTTCGTTGGTGAATAGTCTTTCTGGAAATTTTGGTTCGGGAATGCCAAAAAGCACAAGTGGAAATGCAAGTGCAACGGTTAAGCTTGGAAAAGCGGCAAATATTCGTGGCTCCCTTGCTTATGTTCCACTTTTTGCAAAGAATTTCTTGACAACCTCTTCCCTTTCAGCCAATTATAATTGGAGGATTTTCGGTGTAACAACTGCGTATAATCTTAGCTTTGTGAACAAAATTGGAACTTATATGATTGGCTTTAATATTAACAGTAAATACCTCACAACAAGTTTGCAATTTGGAACACAAGCTTCAATGGCAATGAACTTGAACTGGAATTTCAACAGAAGTATTGTGTTTAATGCAATGAAGCCTTCCATTATGCCAACAGGTGCAGCAAGCGGAGGAATTATTGAACTTAACGCTTTTATTGACACAAACAACAACAACAAATGGGATTTTGACGAACTTCCCGCGAAAAATGTTGCCGCAAAAATTGCCGGAAAAAATTCAAAGGAACTTACGGGCGAAAATGGTAAAGTGTTAATTCCAAATCTTCCACGCGATTCCGCCTTCCTTTTTGATGCCGACACCTCAGTTATGGAAGATATGGCGGTTAAGCCTGCGGGCAGTATTAAGCGGAAGATTATCCTTAAAGCTGGTGCAATTCATAAGGTTTTTGTTCCAATAGTGAAAATTTCGGATATTGAAGGAACGCTTACGATAAAAATGGGGGAAGAAGTTCTTCCAATTGGTGGTGCGAAAGTTCATGTTATTGACAGAAGCGGAGCGGTGGTTGATACTGCCACAACTTCCGCAGATGGGTATTATATGTTTAACGGACTTCCGCAGGGTGCCTATAAAGTTGTTGCAGATAAAGCGATTGTTGCGAAGTATAAGAACTATTTGCTTACAAAATGATTACAAAATTCACAAAGTTGCTTTGGTGTGGATTTGTGATTGTAATAATTAGCGGGTGTGAATCTGTTGAGCCAAGAATTACAAAAGTGGAGGACAGAATTAAACCGCCGTATAACTATATTTTACTGAAAGAACTTAATGGGGATACTCGATTTGATTACAAATGGAGTAATTATGACGATGGATATTTGCGTGTTGGGGATAAATTCATTCAAGCCTATGAAAAGGTTGAAAAGCAGCTTGAAACAAAGGAAAAAGAGGAGCTTGTGAAAGCTTATTCGGTTCAAAAGGAGGAAATCGTGAAAAGGTTTAAACAAAACGGCGAAATTATTGCATCAACAAGGGAAAAAAGGATTATTGACGCTTTTACTCGTGCAATTCTTGACGAAAATGAAAGCATTCTTGAAACCGGCGAGGAATTTTCCGTAATAAACGACATAACAATTGCAGTGCCACAAGTGAAGGAGTGATGGGGGTGGAAATTGCCCCAAACAAAACCGCTTCCACACCCCTTTTTAACTACATTATATATAATAAACTTTTTTACGCCACAAACTCCTTCAAAAAACCAGATTTTTTAACCGCAAAAGTCCTCAAATCCCAGATTTTTTATTTTTTTCCCCAAAAAAACCCTGTTTTTGTTATAGCACGCTATAACAAAAGTGAGTGTTGAGATTTTCCGTAAAATAAAGAACTCAATTCCCACAAGCCTTCTTTCGTTTTTGGAAAAAATATTTTTTTTCTTTTTTATTTTTGTTATAGCGTACTAGTACAGTGAAGCGAACGGCGATTAAGCTATCAAAATATAAACTGAGCCAGCAGTGATACACCGAGGTGAAATCACACCAGAAAGCGAAGTTTTTGTGGGATATGACGCAGCAAAGCGGAGGAATATCCGCCGGAAATTTCGCAACCGCCCCCGAAGGGTAAATTTTGGAAAGAAGGTGCGTGGCGTTCGGTTTTAGCGGTGGTGGAGGCGGCGGAAGTCTGGTTTGTGGCGTGA
>CANCKZ010000067.1 GCA_947378695.1 Rickettsiales bacterium | reverse complement strand
AGTTTTTATGCAATCCTTAATATTTTGTGCGAAAGTTTGGCTGGAAAGCTTCTTTTCAAATGAATTCCCGATGTATGAAAAAGCGGAATCCCGAACGCCAGTCAGGAAATTCATTGCAATTACTGCAAGAAAAATGATAATTGAAAGCCAAATAAGAGTTTCAACGGATGACGAACCTAAAACACGATCCAGCACCTGCATGGAATAAATTGGTAGTGCAAGGCTTAGGATGTTGATTATGCAGCTGAAGATTAAGCAATGCCAAAAGCAGTTTGTGAGTTGCGTCAGGACATCCGTGATTAAGTTTTTATTTTTATCATGCAACATTTTCTTGTTTTTTTAATTTTATATTTTTACCATTGCAATCAAAAGTATAAAACTATTAGAATAATATGTCAAGGAAAGGGCTTGCTGGTTACACATTAGCCATTGTTATAAGTATATACTCACTTGCAAATACTGCATTTGCGGCAGATATTGGCGGTAAACCAGGGAGTTTTTATGTTGGTGGTGGTATTGTCGGTGTAAGTTCAAAAATTGAAAGAAGCGGCGTTGTTACCGCAGGAAGCTATTCCCAAGCTGCAAGCGCCAGCAATTCATCAAATGCTTTTGGTGTTTTTGTTGATGCAGGGTATAAAATTTCACTGAATAAATTCTACATTTCACCTGAGGTGTTTTTTCAGATGCAATCAAATGCTGAGGTTAGCAACGGTACAGGGAAAGTTTTTGCCGTAAATGGGCCGTTATATGGAGGGTTAATCAGGCTTGGATACGACTTTCAAAATAATTTTAGAGTTAATATTTTCGGAGGAGTAACAAACGCTGAAAGGTACAGTGCATTACTTGGTGATTATAACCCGACTTTTCAAACAACAACAAAAGCATTTTATGGTACTTACGGCCTTGGTGTTGCTTATAAAATTAACGAAAAGTTTGAAGTAAAAGGAGATTTATCATATATCGACCTTGGCAGCAATGGTGGAAATGGCATAAATTATTCCAGCACGACTGTTAATATAAGTGATAAATTTAGCATGACACAAGTTAAGGTTGGTGTTACAAGATATTTTTAGTATTTATGAAAAAAATTTCTGCACTGCTTTTTCTCTTTGTATTTATCGCATCATGTGCAAGCGTTCCAACGAGAGAACCTGATACAATCCTCCAACCTGGCGGCTTTGGAAAGGCAGTATTATTTGGACCATTCGGAAGAATATCAGTTGATAACAAAGCAAAAGAAATGGGTACTGAATACTGTAAAAGCCACGGCGGTGGCACGCCTAAAGTGCAAGGAATGTTTGGCCCAGATATGAAATATAGACTGTGGTGCGTGAAAGATGGTGAAAATGGCGAGACTAATCCGACTTAACACACTTTCGTTAATCACGACTAATGGTAGAAATTAATACCCAGCATTTTCATATTTCATAATCTCATTAGTCACAGCTCTCAGCCTGAAATAAGTGTAAAGCATGTCACATTCCACACCAATTGTTTGTTTTTCTACCTCGGAAACGTCAATTTTCTTAAGCAAAAGTTCCATTTGCCCAATGTCCTTCTTTTGAAATCTTGACTCCGCAAGCCTTAAAGATTCAATCGCCCCCTTAAAAACCTCCTGAAATGCAACCAGACTTTCTTTTAGTGAAGCAAATTTATGATATTCTTCCTTAACAGCCTTTTCAACTTCCTCGACGGCTAGTTTATTTTCCAAATTTGCAATTTGTTTTTGTTTATTTGCCTTTGCAATGCTTGCATATTCAGAGCCAGACTGGAAAATTGGAATTGTGATATCAAGGTAAATGACTTTATTTGTGATAGGCTCTCCATTAAAATAATACGATGATTGTTGATGTTCGTGTTGGAATGAGAGCGAAACTTTTGGGAGCAATTTCCCACTTTCTGCAGCAACTGCGGATTTTGCAGCTTTCAGTGCATGTTTGGAGGATTTTACTTTTGGGTTATCGTTTTGTGCTAGAATTAACATATCATCAAAAGACTTCGCTTCCGAATGCACAAGCGGCCTCATTAATCCATCGGCTCTTTGTTTCACAATGTTCTCAAATCGTAATTCATATTCTCGTAATTTCATCTTGTTTTCCTCTGCTTTTAGAGCGATGGTCTGGCTTTTTGCTTCGTAATTTGTGTATTCCGTGTATTCAATATCGTTTAGTAGTAATCTCTTCTTGGCTAAAGTTAAAACTTGTTTGTAGTTTTTAACCTGTTCTGACTCAAGTTCAACAGTTTTTCGCAGTTTTAAAATGTTGAGGTAACTTTCCGCAACTGTCAATGCAATATCGTTTTTTCTCATATTAAGAATTTCCCTTGCTGCATCGGTTTTATGGATTGACTCTTTTACCCGTGAAACGCCTTGGAAGCCAGTAAATAATGGCTGGCTAACTGTCAGAGTTTGAACATCCTCTTTTAAACCATCACTGAATTTTGAAATTGAAGTATCTCTATGACCTTTACGCATACCATAACTTGCATTTGGCAGGAACATTGAAGCAGCATCTGCCCTTGAATAACCCGTGAGTTCAGATTTTTTCTGTTCAATTTGAACCTCTGTTGAGTTTTGAATTGCTAAATCTATTGATTGCTCAAGTGTTAGTGCGTGAGTATTGGAAATGAAGCATAAGTTTACACAAACAATGATTTGTACGATTAAAATTCTTTGAATTATAGACATCGCAGGCGTTCATAATACATCTGTTTCCGTTGCATTCTTAGAGTTATTCCGAGTTTCTTCCGCCTCGCTCGCCTTTCCACCACGAATTTTCACAATACGCAACTCCTTTTTATCTTTACTAAACATCAGTGCTTTTCCAATTTGGTTAGGAAATATTTTATACCGTAACTCCGACATTATTTGTTTTCCATGGCCAAAAGGTGCGATGTTTTCAATAATCCAGCCGTTTTTGCCAGAGTTCCAGTCTGTTGGTTTGAGTTTATATTTTCCTTCGCCATAGAGTTTATCAATCTCATCCGAAAGAAATGCCCAGCAAATAAAACCGACTGGAAAGCCATTTTTGTTGTGGTAAATCCTGAACTGATTTGCGTCCACCGCTGGCATGAAGATATCCCGAATATCTTTCAATCTGTAGTTGATGTGAAGGTCGGATGATATCATTAGGCTGGCAATTTCGCCAATGAGCTTGAATTTTTGCTCTTTTGAAAGTTGTTTTAGGATTGAAGTTTGAGTGTTTTGCATAAATTAATTTAGAATTTCAAGATTATGTGACCATACACCATTTAAATAGTGTAAATGAATGATGCCAGGCTTTTCTACGTCAGTATATTTATCATAATTAACTTTTATGTCCATACTTCCATCGTTCTCAATTTTATGTTCAATAGCTTTTTCTGGTAATGAATTATGTTTCATATAATATACTTCTTGGATTTTATCCTTCGTGGCTTCGTATATCGTAATGCCAGACTTATCTGAACACATTTCGTTGTTATGCAAGGCAATAACGAATGCTTTATCGGCGTTAAATTTTATTACTAAATCAAAATCATCGATGTATGTAATGCTGCCATTATCTGAATTTACGAATACTAAGCTGCCACATTCATAACCTTGACCATCAAAAATAAAATATTTTATACCACCAACTTCAAATTCTTTATTATGTAATTCACGATATATTGCAATATCATTTGGCTCTGCATTAATTTTTGAACTTTTTAAATCTACAACCTTACCAGATGTTGTATAGATTTTAAAGCTACCCAATACAACTGGCCTTGAGATATCATCAATATTATTCTGTTTGCATCCAAATAAATAGATGCAAAGCAATAAAAAAATGAGCTGTTTTAGGATCGAATTCATAAATATTTCAAAATCCCATATTAACAGTAAAAAACAGTAAATCTGTTCCCGAAGTTGCAGCAATTGCGGTGTTTTGCGGAATGTACGAAACAGTAAAACCCACGGATTTGTTGGATTTTAAATGGTAGTTAAAACCAATATTCAAAAGAGGTAATACCACAAAACTTCTTTCATCGGGCATATTTGTACCAAAATTTGTAACTGCATTTGCACCCATTAGGTATGCGTTTCCATCAAATGAAAAGTTTTTTGTAAGGAAATGTCTGTATCTTCCACCACCACCTAATGCAAATACGGTTTTGTTAGCACAATCCTGTAGAAATCCACCTTTTGCAAGGAATGAGAAGCCATCCGTTTTGGTATCTTTTCTTGTATCAAGTCCAACTAATAAACCTGGGTTTGCAACAAAAGTTGCATTTGAATCAAGTTTGTTCGGGGCATCTTTGTATGTTGCATTATTGTTGATATGATAGGCAAAAAGCGGCAATTCTACCTCATTAACTAAAGCGTTTGCATTCATAAAAAAAGAATAAGTTGCTGCAAGCAACATAATAACCCTGTACTTCATACAATTTTTATTAAGCTACCGCAACCATAAAATCCTCCGCATGCAATAACTGAACACCGCTCAATTTGAATGCAAAAGCCGAGTTTTTATCTGCAATCATTGTATCAATTCCATCGTTTGTGATGTTTAGGTTGTTGAACGAATTTATACCAACTCCTGAAAGGTCAATTGTGTCTTCACCAAGAGTAAAATCAAGGATTGTATCATACATTTGATTTGCTGAGGTTGAAGATGTGAGGCTCTCAAAGCTGAAGATATCACGCCCAGCACCTCCAAGAACTGTATCTTTTCCAAGGCCAATATACATAACATCATCACCATCTCCACCAAGAATTGTGTCGTTTCCTGAGCCGTCATAGATAACATCCGAACCTGCATCTCCAAGTAGCACATCGTTACCATCACCACCATAAATGATATCATTATTTTCACCGCCTGAGATGTAGTCGTTTCCTAGGCCACCACAAAGCTTATCGTTGCCCGAGTCACCGAAAATTTGGTCGTTTCCATCACCACCTTCAATGTAGTCACGTCCACCACCGCCAGTTGCAAAATCGTTTCCAAGACCAAGGTAAATTGTGTCAATTCCA
>CANCKZ010000066.1 GCA_947378695.1 Rickettsiales bacterium | reverse complement strand
CGAGGTTTTGGTCATTTCGGACGGTGGAAATTACGAAAGCGTTGTGACGGATATCCTCGCCCAATTGGAGCACGGTCGCGAATCAAAAGCGTGGCTTTTTTCAACAGATCATGCGATTATTTCACGCATTGAAAACGAAATTCACGACTTTGCAAAAAATTGCAAAAGATGGCACATTTTGGAGCATTCCATTAAAAATTTGGTTATAAAAAAGTTCAATAATGTTGAAGAAGCAATTGAGGAGGCAAATGATATTGCTCCTGAACATTTAATTTTGAATGTTGAAAATGCTAACGATTACATTCACAAAATCACGAATGCAGGTTCTGTTTTTGTTGCTGGGAATACGCCGGAATCTCTGGGAGATTACGCCAGTGGAACAAACCATGTTTTGCCAACATCGGGCTTTGCAAAAGCGTTTTCAGGGCTTTCTGTCCTTTCATTTGGCAAGTTTATCACTTTTCAAGAAGCAACCAAGCAAGGTCTTGTTGAAATCAGCAAATCTGTGATTGCAATGGCGATGGCAGAAGAGCTTGAAATGCACGCGGAATCTGTTATTGTGAGGGTGTGATTTTGGGATTTTGCAACGGAAGGCGAGATTTTTTGCGGTTTTGCGAATTTATGAGCAACACCACGGGAAATTTCGCACACGGTTTTGAGGTTGTATCTGTCAAAATATCTGGCGATCTCGGTTCGTGCCCCTATTCGTTCCAATCGTTCTTCGCTTCGGATATCTTGCGATATCCTCAGTCACGATTTCCAGAATACGGTGCCCGCCCCTCATCTTATCAAACGCAAAACTTATTTAAACAAAAATGAAAATTGGAATTTTAAACAGCGGCGGGTACAATATCAATTCAATAAAATTTGCGTTGAACAGGCTTGGCGTTGATGATGTTGTTATTGTGAAATCGCCTGATGAATTTGAAGTTTGCGAAGGAATTATTATTCCGGGGGTTGGTCATGCTGAAACTGCGATGGCGATGGTGGAATCTCAAAAATTGAGCAATTGCATTAGAAACACCAAAAAGCCAGTGCTTGGAATTTGCCTTGGAATGCAGGTGATGTTTGGGAAATCTGCGGAAGGCGGTGTTGATTGCCTTGGAATTTTTGATGGCGAAATTGTGAAATTGCCAGATGGCATTCTTGTTCCGCAAATGGGTTGGAATAGGATTATTGGCGGTGGATATGATGGTGAATTTGTGTTTTTTGCAAACAGTTTTTACGCACCAATTGGGGAATATACGGAGGGTTTTGTTGAATATTTTGGTGTTGAAATTTCGGCGATTGTTCGCAAAAATAACTTTCTTGGCTGTCAATTTCACCCTGAAAAATCGGGCGTTATTGGTGAAAAAATTCTTAACGATTTTATTAATTTATGAAAAATTTTGTTATCCCTTCAATTGATTTGCTTGATGGCAATATTGTTCGCCTTTTTAAGGGAAATTATGGCGAAAAAACGGTTTATAATGTGGAAATTAGCGATTTACTTGCGAAGTATCAACACTTTGAGCGTTTGCATATTGTGGATTTAAACGGTGCAAAAGGCGATGGCATTTCAAACATTGAAGCGATAAAATCCATTCGCAAGCAATTTGGTGGAAAGCTTCAACTTGGTGGTGGAATTCGCAGCGTTGAAATTGCACAAAGCGTGCTGGAACTTGGCATTGATGCGGTTGTTTTAGGCACGGTTGCTATCACAAATTTTGAACTTACGAAGGAAATTCTAGCAAAAATTGGCAAAAAAAATGTGGTTTTAGCAATTGATTGCAAGCTGGAAAATGGGGATTATTTTCCAAAGGCAAATGGTTGGATTGAGGGTTCGAATGTGAATATTTTTGAAACTTTGAAGCAATATGACGAGCTTGCAAGTGAGGTTTTAATCACAGATATTGCGGTTGATGGCACTATGTAAGGGGCAAATTTGGAACTTTACCGCCAAATAAAAGCACGCTTTCCACGGTTGAGGTTGCAGGCATCGGGCGGGGTTTCGTGTGTTAGAGATTTGGAAAATCTGCGGGAAATTACGGATTTTGCAATCGTTGGCAAGGCACTTTATGAAGGCATTATTGACAGTTTATGAAAATTTCTGTTAAAGTTACGCCAAATGCGAAAGCGAAATCAAGTGCGAAAGTTGGAGGCAAAAACTCGCCAATTGAAGAACTTGAAGACGGCACTTTTAAAGTTCGGCTTTCAAGTGTGCCTGAAAACGGCAAAGCAAACGAGGAACTCATCGCCCTGCTTTCAAAACATTTTGGTTGCAAGAAAAACCAAGTGCGAATAGTTTTGGGCGAAACATCACGAAATAAAGTTATAGAAATTATTGAAAATATATGATAGCAAAGCGGATAATTGCGTGCCTTGATATTGCCAATGGAATGGTTGTTAAGGGGGTGAAATTTCAAAATCATGAAGTGATTGGAGACATTATTGAAATGGCAAAAAGGTATTCCAAAGCTGGCGTTGATGAGCTTGTTTTGTATGATATTTTGGCATCTTGTGATGAAAAAACGGTTAATTACAAATGGGTTGAAGACATTGCACGGGTGATAAATATCCCATTTTGCGTGGCAGGAAAAATTGATTCAATCGCCAAAGTTGAAGCAATTTTAAACGCAGGAGCAGACAAAATCTCCATAAATTCGCCCGCAATTAACAACCCAAATTTGATTGATGACATCGCAAAAAGGTTTGGAACTTCAACAATTGTTGTTGGAATTGACACAAAAGACGGCAAAATTTACAAAAACACGGGCGATAACTCCAAAACGCAGGAAATTGAGAGGTCTGTCACAAACTGGGCAAGCGAAGTTGTAAGCCGTGGTGCTGGGGAAGTTGTGCTGAATTCAATTAATTCTGATGGCACAAAAAATGGCTTTGATACCACACTTTTGGCGGAAATTTCTTCTGCCGTGAAAATTCCCGTGATAGCTTCCGGCGGTGCAGGTTCAATGGCACATTTTGCCGATGCTTTTCAAAAAACGAGCATTAGCGGTGCCCTTGCCGCAAGTGTTTTCCACAAAAATGAAATATCCATTTTGGAATTAAAAATATATCTTTTAGAAAAAAATATATGTGTAAGAATTTAGCAAGCGAGGCTATGAGCGAGGCTATTGACCAAATTATCGATAAAATTGACTGGGAAAAATGTAATAATCTTGTGCCTGTCGTAATTCAAAATGTGAAAACTCTGGAAGTTCTTATGCTTGGATTCATGAACAAGGAAGCGATTATTTTAACGCACGAAACGGGGAATATCCACTTTTTTTCACGAACAAAAAACAGAATTTGGATGAAGGGCGAGGAATCTGGGAATATCTTGAAAATGGTGGAAATGAACCTTGACTGCGATGGCGACACAATTCTTGCCCTTGTTCACCCCGTTGGAAACACTTGCCACTTGGGAACAAAATCGTGTTTTGGCGTGCAACCTAATGTTTTAAGCAATTTGGAGGAAGTGATTTCGCAAAGAATTGAATTCAAAAATGAGGAAAGTTATGTTGCAAAACTGGTTGCAAGGGGCGTGAATAAGGTTGCCCAAAAAGTGGGAGAAGAAGGCGTTGAAGTTGCAATTGCCGCAATAAACGAAAGCGACCACCTGCTTTTGGAGGAATCCGCCGATTTAATTTTTCACCTTATGATTGTCCTTAAATGCAGAAATTTGAGCATTTTTGATGTTGTTGAGGTGTTGAGGGGGCGGAGTAATAAATAAAAAATGGCAGAAATGGATATATTATACTTGAAAAGTATAATTATGAAATTATAAGTATGCAATCATTATTGCAATTACGATGGCTCGAAAGACAAACATTAGAAGGATAAGTTATTTGAAACTTCGCATGTTTTGTGAAGCGTATCACTGCAAATCATACACAAAAACAGCAGAAAATCTATCAACATCGCAAACAGTTATAACAAGAGCAATTGATGACATTGAAGAAATGCTTGGTGGTGTAACGCTTTTTGAAAAAATCAGCAATGTAATGCACCCAACAAAGCATGCACACAGCTTGTATGAAAAAATTCAACCATCATTAATGGCGATCAACGATGCATTTTGCGTTGAAGACTCACAATCTCTTTCAATTGCTGCAACTCACGCTGTATGTTGTACTATTTTGCCAATTGTTCTTGGACAAAGTCAGTTTAAAAATAATGATGCAAAGTATGATATATTTAATACAGATAGAGACAATGCCATTTCCTTAATTAGAAGAGACATAGTAGATGTTGCATTTTTTCCTACGTCGGAAATGCCAAGTGATATTGCAGTTCTTGACACAATTGACTTTGAGCCAGCAATATTAGTACATAAAGACAACCCACTTGTGCACAACAAAAATATCACACAGGAAGATATATTTGCTGAAAATCTTATTATGATAGATGATTTCAAAATAAGCGAAAATTACCGTACACTTTTTCAATCAATTTACGACAAACAACGCATTAAAATTAACAACGCAGACTATGAAATGATTATTAAATTTGTTGCCAGAGGGCACGGTTCGTGCCTCTTTGCTGATATTCCAATCGACATTAAAAATGTTGTGTCGATTAATTTATCTGGCAAGCTACCTCCTTTGCGTTATATTGCAATCGCACGACAATCTTACACAGCAAGAGAAATGGAATTTGTTCGCGAGGTAAAGAAATTGTCATTATCTCGTGACTCCTTCACTTCATAAGATGCTGAAATGCTATACTGTGCACCAGATGAATATTTTTGCAATAAGTACTTGTGATATGCAAATAACGATGCCTGTGAAAAACTCGGATTATCCCAAATAAGCGTTACTTCATCAATAAATGTTCCATCTTTGCACATTATTGCATTCTCTTGAACGCCAGATTGCTTCATACCAAGGGATTGCAATAATCTAAGTGAACGAGCGTTAATTGCATGAGGAGCACTGCGTGAATATTTTATATATGGCATCGTTCTTTTTACTTCATCAAACATTACACGACAAAATTTATATGCCATCATTGAGCTCATATAATCATTTCTAATG
>CANCKZ010000065.1 GCA_947378695.1 Rickettsiales bacterium | reverse complement strand
CGTGACATCGCCAAGTGTATATTCGTTTTGAACATACACTTCGTTTTGTGGCCTGCCTTGTTATGGCTGAAAATTAAGAAAGTGCTTCATCAACAATTGCTTTTTGCTCCTTTGCGTGAACCGAGGCAAAACCTGTTGCAGGCGATGGCGAAGCTTTTCTTCCACAGAATTTCACCACAATATCGGTTGCATCTTGAAGGTAGTCACGAATAAACGCCCAAGCACCCATGTTTTTAGGTTCTTCTTAAAGCCAAACGATTTCTTTCGCATTTTTAAACTGTGCAAGCGTGGCTTTCAATAAATCTGAATTGAACGGGTAGTATTGTTCAATACGAATTATTGCAACATCGGCATTGCGTGCGTCACGCTCGGCAAGGATGTCATAATAAACCTTTCCGCTTGTAATGACAATTTTTCTTGCGTTTGTGTTGGAATCTGAAATGATTTCCTTAAATTCGCCTTGAATGAAATCGCTTGCAGTTGAAGTTACAAGTGGGTGCCTCAAAAGTGATTTCGGGGACATTATCACGAGTGGTTTTCTGAACGGCATTTTCACTTGACGGCGTAAAATGTGGAACAAGTTCGCTGGCGTTGTGCAGTTTGCGACAATCATATTATTTTGTGCGCAATATGCAAGGAAGCGTTCTAATCTTGCTGATGAATGTTCTGGTCCTTGACCTTCAAAACCATGTGGTAGTAAGTTCACAAGTCCATTCATGCGAAGCCATTTATCTTCACCAGATGAAATGAATTGGTCGTGAATTGTCACGGCACCGTTGGCGAAATCGCCGAATTGTCCTTCCCAAATCACTAAATGTTTTGGATCGTTCATTGCGTAACCGTATTCATAACCAAGAACACCAAATTCCGAAAGAATTGAGTTGTAGACATAATATTTCGCCTGCCCTTCTTCAATGTTGTTAAGCGGGTAGTATTTGCTTTGAGTTTTTTGGTCAATATAAACCGAATGCCTGTGCGAAAATGTGCCGCGTTCGCAGTCCTCACCTGAAAGACGAACATTGTGCCCCTCCAAAATAAGTGAACCGTATGCAAGCAATTCGCCGGTTCCCCAATCAATATCTTTGCCCTCAAGCAATGATTTCTGGCGAGATTCCAAAAGCTTGCGAACCTTTGGGTTGATGTCGAAATTTTCAGGAGCACGAGAAATTGCACCGCCAACTTTATCAAAAATCGTTTGTGAAATTTGTGTTTTTTTGAAATCAAAGAACTCTTTTTCGTCGCTTAAAATTTTGATATCAGACCATTTACCCTTCAACCAGTCAGCTTCCGTTGGTTTATATGTTTTGGATTTCTCAAATTCCGCTTCAATTTCAGAAACAATTCTTGCTTCTAAATCTTCAAGGGTTTTTTGGTCGAATTGTCCCGCAATTTTTGCTTTATAAACCTGTGCTGGCGTAACCATTTCTTTGATTTTTCCATACATAACAGGTTGCGTGAAAAGCGGTTCATCGCCTTCATTGTGACCGTATTTTCTGTATGCAAAAACCTCAATTACGACATCTTTTTTGAAAGTTTGACGGTAAAGTGCAGCAATTTTGGAAACTTTTATTATAGAATCGACATCATTTCCATTCACATGGAAAACCGGTGCTTCAATCACCTTTGCAACATCTGTGCAGTACTGCCCGGAAAGCCCCTCCGATTGCACCGCTGTGAAACCAACTTGGTTGTTAATTGCAATGTGAATTGTTCCACCAACTCCATAACCAATAAGGTTTGCCATTTGGAAGCATTCATAAACAATGCCCTGCCCTGCCATCGCAGCGTCTCCGTGAATTAAAATTGGCAAAGTTGCGTTTGTGTTGCCAGATTCATCTTGTCTTGCCCTTGCACGCCCCATAACTACTGGGTTCACGGCTTCTAAGTGCGATGGATTTGGCGTTAAAGTAACATAAAGCTCCTTATTGTTCAAAAGTGTGCGAGTTTTCGCATAACCAAGGTGATATTTTACATCTCCCGAACCTGGTGTGCCAGTTGGAATTGAAGATACGCCTGCAAATTCTGAAAAAATTGCGTGGTATGGCTTGCCGGTTGTGTGAACAAGCGTATTCAAACGCCCCCTGTGTGCCATTCCTAAAATAACCTCTTTCGCTCCGCCATTACTAGCTTCCAGCATAATTGATTCCAATGCAACCATTGTGGATTCCGCACCTTCAATTGAAAACCTTTTAGCACCCGGGAATTTTTTATGGATTGTTTGTTCGAAAATTTCCGCACGAAGCATCATTTCAAAACCTGTAATTTTTTCTTCTTTTGAAGCCGTTAGCGTGTTTGATTCAATCTGTGAAACAAGCCATTGGTATTCATTTTCATTTTTTATGTGTGAAATTTCATAACCAACTGTGTTTGTGTAGATATTTTGAAGTCTCTCAATTTCAACTGAGTCCTCCTTTGTGGAATCGTTGATTGCCGTTGATATTGCACCGTGAATTCTTCCTTTTTTGAATCCCAGTGGGTCAAGTTGTGAGGCAAGGTGTCCGAAGTCTCTGAACGCTGTGCGAATTTGATCAACTTTTGAAGCGGAAACTTTCACTTTTTCTTCCTTTGCTGGTGCTGATTTTTTTACATCTTTTGGTTTTTCGTTTTGCTCTTCTGTTGGAAGTGACGAAAGCTCGTTTTTATTACCAATAACGGAAATTTTATTGCGTGTCCATGTGGTTTTCTGCAATTCTTTTTTTATCAATTCAACATCTTCCGGATTTTCGTTGAAATAATCCTGCCAAGATTGTGCAACTGAGGAAGGGTTTTGAGAAAATTTTGTGTAGACTTCCGCGATATAAGAAAGATTTGTGCTGTAGAACATTGTTCGAAATTAAAATCGATTTATGCAAAAGGTCTTTAAAAATAAATTGTCAAGGGAAAAATTACCGAAACATTCTTGTGGGAAGAATTATCTTGATTTTTTTATTTTTGGTGTTTTGACTTGTTCAAGTATATATAAAAATATGGGTATTGATAAGATTGAGATTAGAGATCACGATTCACTGTTAAATCAAGACTGGACACCTCATACAGGCCTAAACATAATTACATCAAAAAATGGCGGAGGGAAGACAAAGCTGTTGGAGTATATATATGGTAAATACCACAGCAAAGATCGGAACATTAAGGCGTTACTAACATCAATACATAATTTTAAGAATTATCTTGAGATTAAAGATTATGCAAAAAAAAATATGATACCTCCTGAATCAAGGCAGTTTGAAGAGGAGTACGAAATGATTTTAAAACTTCAAACGGAGCAATCTTTGATTAATGAGTGTAACGCTTTTTTATCTTCATTGGGTCTGCACATTAAACTTTACGATGCAATGGTTAAAGGGGGAGCATTATACTTCCAATCAAGAAACAATATTGTCGGCCTGCCTTTAAAGAGCTTGTCAACTGGTGAAAAAACAGCTTTTATTTTATGGCTTATTACGAAATGCCAGAAAATTCCAAATATTTTACTCCTTGACGAGTTTGATAGCTCAATGGATGACGATATTGTGTTAAACTTTTATGAAATACTTGAGTCAATGTCTCACAAGACACAAATTTTTATCGCCACTCATCGCGAAAGATACCTCGTTTATACAAAAGAAAAGAATCAGCAAGCACACAATATATCCGATTTAGGACGCATTGGCGATGCAAAACTTATTAAATAACACCCCCATGGAAATACTTACTAAAATTGGAGCAATCCTCAAAGGACACTTCCTTCTTTCATCTGGCAAACACAGTGATACCTACATTCAATGTGCGAAAATTTTCGAAAACCCAAAAGTTGCCGAAGAAATTTGTCACGAACTTGCACGCACAATTGCATCAACATTTTTGGAGGAATACAATGTTGTTGTTTCGCCTGCTATGGGTGGGGTTATTGTTGGTTACGAAACCTCAAAACACCTTGGCGTTCGCAATGTTTTCGTTGAACGAGTGGACAACAAATTCGAACTTCGCCGTGGATTCCAGTTGTCTCATAAAGACAAAGTTCTTGTTTTGGAAGATGTAATTACAACTGGGAAATCGACTCTTGAAGCAATTGAGGCAATTAAGCCATTTGGTTGCAAAATTGTTGGCTGCGGTGCAATAATTAACCGCATGGCAGAGGAAGAAATTGCAAAATTCCCTTATACAATCGCTCATCTTTATAAAGTCAACGCCGAAGTTTTTGATGCCGACAACATTCCCGAAAGACTCAAAAAAATTGAGGCAATTAAACCGGGTTCAAGAAAAATGCCAAAATAATTGGTAAATTTTCATGTTGCTATGGCAAAAACTTAGCAACATTACTAACTTAGCAACATTACTGAATAACAACAATCATTGGGTTGCAGTCTTTACAAAGTCCACCAATTTGACTGCGAGACGATTCCGCAACTTGCTGCGTTGAAAAAGGACCGGAACGCACAACATAAAAGTTTTTCGCCTCACGCTTTTCACTGCGAATTTGCACGGACGGAATGTTTTGTACAAGGTTTTTGTAAAGCTCCTGTGCGTTACTAAGAACCTCAAAAACGCCGGCCTGAACATAAAGCGACTGCCCTTCTCGTGATTCATTAAAAACGGTTTTGCCTATCGACTGCCCTTCCAAAAATTCGTTTGCAATGTCGATATTTTGCACCATTTGAGCGGGTTGAATTTTTTTCGATGCAATAACATCGTCAATTTCAGACTGCGTGATATCTTGACCATTTTTCAGCTTTTGACTTAAACTTGGAATATATTCCATTTCCACATTTGCCCTGCCTTGTTCTAAAAAACCAAGGTTCTTTGCCGCCTGCTTTGAAACATCGATAAGTCTGCTTTCTGTGTCGGAAAATGGTCCACGATCGTTCACAACAACAACCGCCATCTTACCATTTGTAACATTCGTGATTAACACAACGGACGGCATTGGAAGAGTTCTGTGTGCTGCTGTTAAAAGGGTGCTGTCAAAAATTCCACCATTTGCTGTCATTTTCCCATCAAAATCTTTACCATACCACGATGCTATTCCACGCTGTTTAAGGGTTGAAACCTCTTGCGGTGCAAAGGATTTACCAGAGGAAACTATATAAGGCTTTCCAACTTTATAAGGACCATAAGGGTGTGCAAACGCATT
>CANCKZ010000064.1 GCA_947378695.1 Rickettsiales bacterium | reverse complement strand
ATCAAATACATGCTTCAAAAATACGAAGTTATCGAAGCTGGTGATTCAAATCTGTTCAAGTTCCAAAAGGTTTCACGCAATGTTCTGCACCAAATCAATGCGGAAATTGAGCAAAACGGCGGAAACAAAGTTATTGCAAAACCCGTTCTTCAAGGTATTACAAAAGCTTCCCTTCAAACGGATTCATTCATTTCCTCCGCTTCGTTCCAAGAAACAACCAAGGTTCTTACCGATGCCGCAATTTCTTGCCGTGTTGATAACCTTCGCGGCGTTAAAGAAAGCGTTGTTATGGGGAAAATTATTCCTGCGGGAACTGGTCTTGTTGTGGATAGAATTCTTGCTGAATCGCAAAGCTAATTATGACACTCGGTGATTGCCTGCAAATTCTTACTCCGGTTTTTGTTAGGCATTTTATCGACACATACTACCCATCAACGGGATTAATTCTGTTTTACTTCTATTTCGCATCGGTTTTTTGGATATTCGTAATATCATCTTTCATAATAATGACTGTCGCCCTTCTGTACGGAGGGTATAATCGCGAGCGAATGATTGGGGTCTACAAGAGGAAAGCCGCTAAAGATCACCAAAAAATGTCAAAGTATGTCAAGAAACAAAAAGCTTTATAAACTCGTGATAAACCTGTGTCAATGTTGAAATATGAGCAACTGGAACATGTTCGTCAATTTTGTGTGCAGTTTTATTCAAAACGCCAAATTCCACAACATTTGCGTAGTCTTTCATGAACCGTGCGTCGCTTGTTCCGCCAGATGTTGAAAGTTCTGCATCAAGACCCGTCACTTTTTTCACGGCAAGTTTCATCATTTCCGCAAGTGCGTCGCTTTTCAAGGCAAACGATTCGCCAGAAACTTTCGTCTCAATTTTATGCACACAATCGCCAATGTTTGAGGCAATAATTTCCTTCACTTTCGCAATTATCGTTTCGGATGTGTGCTCGTCATTAAAGCGAACGTTGCACAGAATTTTTGTGGCATTTGGAATAACATTCGTTTCCTTAGTGGTAGTTTCAATGCCGGTTATTTCAAGATTCGTCGCCTGAAAATTCTTGTTTCCACGGTCAAATTCGTGTTTTTTGAGGGCAAGAATTACCTCGCAGGCGGTGTAGTTTGGGTTTTTTGCAAGCTCGGGATATGCCGCATGCCCTTGTTTTCCGATAATTTCAATCGTGAAATTCACGCTTCCACGCCTGCCAATTTTGATTGTATCACCAAGTTCTTTGGAGCAGGTGGGCTCGCCGGTTATTGCGTCTGAAAATGTGAAGCCTTCATTATGTAAAAATTGGAGCATTTTTTTCGTGCCGTTAATCGCATTGCCTTCTTCGTCGTATGTCAAAAGCATTGAAATTCCACAGTCGTTATTTTGCCTTGTAAAATTCGCCGATGCCACGCAAAAGCAAGCAATTGCGGCCTTCATATCGCACGCACCACGACCATAAAGCACGCCGTTATCAATCGTTGGTTCGAACGGTGGGTATGTCCAGTCTGAATGGTGCCCCGAATGAACGACATCAAGGTGACCGATAAATGTGAGGTTTCGTGCTGGCGATTTCTTAGTGTAGGCGTAAATATTCCAAGTTGGCTTTGAAGATGCGTCAATGTCGTCGAATTTTTTCATTACAACCTCAAACCCAAGTTCACGCAGCAAACCTGCCATGAAATCAAGACTTTCCCCAGTTTCGGGTGTGATACTTGGAAATGAAATTAGTTTTTTTGTGAGAGCCAAAGAATCAACAGCGAAGTTCTGCATATTTGCACGGAAAATTAATGGTGGGGAGGGCAGGATTCGAACCTGCGTAGACTTGCGTCGGCAGATTTACAGTCTGCTGCGATTGGCCACTCCGCCACCGCCCCACTCTTTTTGAACTTTAATTGCGTGCATTTTAATTGTCAAGCAAGTTTTTATTTTTGTTGGGTAATTGTACACTTTAAGACTTGACATTTGAAAAAGACTAAGTGATACTTATACATAAATAAGTAAAAAACCTATGTCTAGCTTGATAAAACTTTTTAAAAAGTTTCCCACCGAAGAACCTTGTATTGCGTTTCTTGAATCTATTCGTTGGAAGGGCGGCGTTATTTGTCCTTACTGTGGAAGTGTCAAAACTTGCAATCATAACACAAAAGTTAGCGAAACAAGAAATGCAAAGCGTCACCAGTGTCAAGACTGCCACAAATCATTTTCAGTAACGGTTGGCACTATTTTTCACCACACGCATTTAGACCTTCGCAAATGGTTCTGGATGATTTCCATGATGTTAAGTGCAAAGAAGGGAATTTCAGCTTGCCAAATTGCTCGTGAACTTGAAATGCGTCGCCCTACGGTATGGTTAAAAATGCACCAAATAAGAAGTGCAATGAATACGGAACAAAAAGAACTTCTTACGGGAATATTCGAGATGGACGAAACATATGTAAATGCTAGAAAAGAAGATAAAAATGACAAAGATGATGACTCATTTACTGGCGGTCGTTCAACAAAAAAGAATACGCCAGTCGTTGCATTTAAACAAAAAGGTGGCGATATAAAAGCTTTTGTTACAGAAAATACCACTGGATTAACTTTGGGTGAAATCATTTTTGACAATATTGAGGCAGGAAGTGAAATTCACACGGATGAATACAAATCATACAAACATATTGGACAATTTTGGAAGCACAAAACCGTAAATCACAGTGTGGAATATGTAACTCACGATAAAATTCACTGTAATTCAGTAGAAGGGTTTTGGAGTCTTTTAAAAAGAGGCATTAAAGGTCAATTTCACCATATTTCTAAAAAATACCTTCAATCTTATGTAACGGAATTTGAGTTCCGTTATAATAATAGGAAAAATGAGTTTGTGTTGGGCGATGTTATTGAGATGATGTTGGGTTGTTAATTATTGATGGTATTTCCAAAATTCCTTTGTAGTATGTTTCATACAAGCATTGCAAAAATACAACAAAGCTAATTATATTTATAACAATACTAATATCAAATATATCAATTCCGACAATATTTGAATTATGTTTACTCAAAATACACCAACATATAACACACAATACAAAACAAGTAATTAACATTCGCAATGTTAATTTAAAATCTAATCTTATTGTTTCAAATGCTTCAATTTTAACACCACGCCTTTCCTCGATATTATTCATTGATAGGTGTGCTTGCCCTATACCAGCGATATTGATTGGCAGTATAACTCCCATAATTGTAAGTGCTTGGTTTTTAAAAAAATCTTGCAACTGCGTTATGTATTTAAAATAATCACATACAATATAAATCAAAATACCAATAATAATATCCCTTACAAAAGCTTTAATGTTTTGAATATAAACTTTATGATTTGTCATTTTTTAATTGATTAATTGTTTCTATTATGGTTTGTTTATTGCCAATGATTTCATTTGCAGTAAAACTTGTTGTCGTCGTGGTTTTAATTTTTGCATTTTTGTCAGTGTGATGCACTTCACTTTTTGTTTTTTGATTAAATTGGACACCCTTCATTACAACATAACCATTGATTGCATTTCCTATTGGTTCAATATGTTTTTTAATCTCGTCTTCATTGTGCAATTTTAATCCATTTTCACTTTTAAATACACTATTAAATTCAACAGCTCCAACCGATTGCATTGATTTTTTAATGTCATCGCCAAATCCATGATTTGCTACATCGTAATGTATTTTTATTTCAGTAATTTTTGATATTTTGTATTCTTGTGGGTTTCTCAATATCTTCAACAAATCATTTGCATAATTTTCAAGAAATGGTCTGATATTAATATCAAAAATATCATTATTTGGATTGGCTTTTTTCCATAAATCAGTTAAAAGCTTTTGCAAATTGCTTTTAAAATCTATTCCATTTTCCATAATCCATATTGTTTGCCAATGGTTTTCATCTGTTTGACTATTATTAATAAATACCAATGTTTGTTCATAATGTGGTATTTCTTCCACATCTTGATTATAATCAAATCTATTTTTGCGTTTTTTCTTTTTTGAAATTGTGCCAATTATTACATTATCAATTTCATCAATTCTTGAATATACATATTTATTTCCGTTGCCAAAAAAAAATCTCCTCTGAATTAAAAACATCTTTAATAAATTGATGTCTTTCATTATTAAGTGTGTTATTATCATTGTACTCTGGTTTGTGAAATAAATTATTAAAATAATCTTTGCGTAAAGATAAATTAATTCTAAAATGTTGAAATATAGACATTACCCTCCATAAAAAAATAAAAATATTTTTGTTTTGAAATTTTCTTAAAGTCAACATATTCATTTTAAAAGCCCATTTGCGTATAATTGCTACTTATTGGCAATCCAATTTACACTGTGTGGCAAAACTTCAACACCGCTTCCATAATTTCGCCACGCTATATTATATATAATAAACTTTTTCTCACCAAAAAGCCCGCAAAGCCGCAACTTTCCATCACCCAAAAGCGGGGTTTTTGCGAGGTGTGACGAAGCGAAAGCGAAGGAATACCTCCCCGAAAATCACGCACGCACCCTAAGCCAACCCCAGATGGCACAACGGATTTTTAAGATTTGTGAGGGCGAAAGGTGGTCGCCATCGGTGGTTGGGTAGTTGTGAGTTTTCGCTTTTTGAGGAGCGAAGGTGGTCGCCATCGGTGGTGAGGTGTAGGTTTGTGGGGGCGAATTTTCAATATTTCCCACAAAAAAACGCAGACTTCCCCCACAAAAATCACTCAACAAAAACCGCCAACCACTCACGCCATGTATATCCTGCGTGTGTTTTCCTCCCAAGAAAAGCGGATTTCAACCCTCACCACCGCAAAACCGAACGCTACACGCCTTCCTCCCAAAATTTGAACATCGGGGGCGGGTGCGAAATTTCCGGCGGATATCCCTCATTTCATTCGTGCTATCCCACAAAAACTTCGCCTTCTGCCCACAAAACCGCTTCCACATTTCGCCACGCTATATTATATATAATAAACTTTTTTCCACCACCGCCCCCATTAAAACCCAATTTTTTTATTTTTCCCTCCAAAAAAACCTCCAAAAAGTGTGCAAAACCCCGTTTTTGTTATAGCACGCTATAACAAAAGTGATGGTTGAGGTTTT
>CANCKZ010000063.1 GCA_947378695.1 Rickettsiales bacterium | reverse complement strand
GGGCTACACTAATGTTTATCACCTTGAAGGTGGAATTTTGGGCTATTTTATGGAAACTCAAAACCAAAATAGAATGTGGACGGGCGACTGCTTCGTTTTTGACGACCGCATTATTGTGGACGACCAATGCGTGGCAAATTAGGGTTGTGAGCGAGCATCTTCACAAGTTGGCTTGACATTTTCAAGCATTTTCGCCACTCAAAACTGTCATCTTATTCAATTTTGTTATTACCCACAGTCAAAATCGTTTTCCCCTAAGCAATTTTGTGCGATTTTTTGGAGTCGTCGTGAATCCGTTGTGTAATCGCAAAGCCTCAACCAAATTATGGCAGGATTTCAAGATTTCCTAGAAAAAATATATAACATTAGCAACAACATTGCAAAACACCACATAGAGGAAAGGGAATTTGACGGTTTTAAAATCGTTTCACATTAACCTCCCCTAGGCAATTTTGTGCGTTTTTTTGGAGTCGCTCACGCCAGAAAATGCCAGAATGCCAATTGCAAAGCAAATAATGACGCTTCCAACAATGGTTGTTGTGGAAATTGTGCCGTGAAAAAGCAGGATATCGCACGCAATTATTGCAACGAACTTGACAAATTCCATCATTTGCACAACATACCCCTTGCCTTTTTTGAACGCCATAAGTGTGAAAAAGTTTCCAACGGAATTCAATCCGCCAATAAGCAGAAATATTTTCCAGTGCGACCACGAAACCTCATCAAACACAGCAATTGAACAAACGGCAGAAAATATTGTTGAAAGGATTAAGTACCAGTAAAGGGAAATTGTAACTTTCGCACCAGATTGCCCAATTTTTTTGTTGAAAACAACGCAGATCGACCACAAAGCCACGCACACAATTGCAAGGGAATGATATATGTTCCAATGTGGGAATTTTGGTTTGAGGATTATCCACACCGCAACAAGGCATAAAACCTTTGCAACCCAAGCGATTGGTGGAATTTTCTCGTTACACCAAAGCATCAGCATGAAATTTGCGATGAACGGCAACATGAAGGCGAAGGTCATTGCTATGTGCGTTTCAATATTGACATAAACCAGAGGCCAGATGAAGATTGAGAGTCCTCCAAAAAAGCCAAGCAAAAAATTCCATTTATGTGGGACATTTTCGGTGAAAGCTTTTGGCTCTTTGAACAGTGCCAGAATTATTAGCGGAGAAAATGCGATTAAACCAAAAAGACTTCGCACAAGCCCCAAGGAATTTGCCGTAAGGTTTCCGTTGAGGACCAGAACTTTAAACAGAACCATAACGGCGACATTAATCAATGCCGCCAAAAGGTTATAGACCCAAGTCATTACAAAATTACAACGCTAGTGAAAGTGCCGATAGGTTTGAAATTTCGTTGATTGTTGAGTGGTATCGCAAAATTTGCACAGATTTTTCAAAACCGTGAAGCATTGGTCCAATAACAAAACCGTCATGGGCAGACTCCAAAAGGTTCATCGCAATGTGAGCAGATGTCAAATTTGGAGTAATCAAAATGTTTGCCGGTTTGGTTAGCCTGTTAAACGGGTAGTATTCACGAGGATTTTCCGAAAGTGCAACATCAACCATCATTTCGCCGTCAAATTCGAACGAAACGCCTTGCTTTTCCAAAATTGAAATTGCTTGGGAGATTTTATCGTTATCAACGCCGGCTCTTGAACCGAAGTTAGAATATGAAACGAAGGCAACTCTTGGAGTAACACCAAATCTTTCCACTGTTTTTGCGGTTTGAACTGCAATGTTTGCAAGGTCTTCTGCTGATGGATTTTCGTTTATGGCGGTGTCTGCTATGAAAATTGTTTTGTTATTCACAACAATTCCCGAAACTGCAAAAAGTGCTTCGTCAGATTTCCTTGAAAGAACTCGTGAAACATCGTTTAGCGATTTTTGGTAGCCCCTTGTGAAGCCTGTCACAAGGGAATCGGCGTGTCCTGCTTCAAGCATTGCTGCTGCGAAGTGGTTGCGGTCGGTTTTGATTAAGCGTTCGCAGTCACGGTGTAAAAACCCTTTGCGACCCAACTTTTCAAACACAATGTTCGTGTAAAGTTCCACAAATGGCGAATTTCCTGCATTCACAACTGTGATTTCCTCGGATATGCCTGCGTTTTTCATAACTTCTTGCACCTTTTCCGTTCTTCCAATAAGAATTGGGTGAGCGTAGCCATCGTTTTTTAACATAATAGCAGATTTTATCACTTCAAGCTCTTCCCCTTCGGCAAAAATAATTTTCTTTTTGTTTTCATCTTTTGAAAGGTTGTTGTAGATTGACTGCATTGTGCTTAGAGTAGGATTCCTAAACGCATGAAGTTGTGCTTTATATTCACGGAAATTTGCTATGTGCTTGCGTGCAACACCTGTTTCCATAGCAGCCTTCGCAACAGCAGATGACACTTCTGAAATAAGTCGAGGATCAAACGGAGTTGGAATAATATAAGATCTTCCAAATTCCAATCTTCTTCCCGGGTAGGCACGAAGAACCTCCGTTGGAACTGATTCCTTTGCAAGGTTTGCAATTGCACGAGCAGCCGCAATTTTCATTTCCTCGTTAATTTCTGTCGCCATAACATCTAATGCTCCGCGGAAAATGTAAGGGAAACCCATAACATTGTTCACTTGGTTAGGGTAATCACTTCTTCCTGTTGCAACGATTGCATCCGGTCTTGCTTCCATAGCATCTTCCGGTGTAATTTCAGGGTCAGGGTTTGCCATTGCGAAAATGATAGGGTCTTTTGCCATTTTTTTCAACATTGTTTTTGAAAGAGCATCCTTTGCTGAAAGCCCAAGGAAGACATCGGCACCGTCAAGTGCTTCTTCAAGAGTCCTTGCCGTTGTTTTCACAGCATATCTTGCCTTGATTTCAGTCATTTTTTCAGTTCTGCCTTCAAAAATCACGCCGTTGGAATCGCACGCAAGAACATTTTCTTTTTTAATACCGGCACTCATCAAAAGGTTGATGCAGGCAATACCAGCAGCACCCGGGCCGTTAAGAACCACCCTCAAATCAGCAAAGTTTTTACCAATAATTTCGCAAGCGTTCATCAAACCCGCAAGGCAAATGATAGCTGTTCCGTGTTGGTCATCGTGAAATACAGGAACTTTCAGGCGTTTTTTCAAAGCAGCTTCAATTTCAAAGCAATCTGGCGAAGCGATGTCTTCCAAGTTCACACCACCCCAAGAATCACCAATTGCAGCAACAACTTCAATGAATTTTTCTTTGTTATATTCCTCAACCTCGATATCAACTGAATCAATGTTTGCAAAGCGTTTGAAAAGAACAGATTTTCCTTCCATAACTGGTTTTGATGCCGCAGCACCCAAGTTTCCAAGCCCAAGAACCGCAGTTCCATTGGTAATTACCGCAACCATGTTGCCTTTCGATGTGTATTTGTAGGCAGTTGAAGGATCCGCCTGAATTTCAAGACATGGAAATGCTACACCGGGGGAGTATGCTAGGGATAAGTCTCTTGCTGTAACAAGGTTTTTCGTTGGCGCAATTGAAACCTTTCCGGGTTTTGGAAATTCGTGGAAATCTAATGCTTCTTGCTTTGTAACTTTGAGTCTTGAATCTTTCGACATATAAACCGGAAAAAATTGTGTATGAGTAAAAGTTTTCCGAGGAAAATAAATGTCAAGGAATTAAATTATATCGTTGTGTAATTTGCATTGATATTGCCGCAAAAATTCTTCTTGACAAATCCTCAAAAGAAATTGCGTAATGTCAACAACATCACAGTTTCACAAATTATGAACTTTATTGCTTACATAAAAAACATTTTGCTATTAACATTTCTGTTTGTAATTTTAATGTTCATATACCCAATCCTTGCTCAGCACACTCCAATTCATCTTAAATATAAAGACGGCATAATTTACACAACACAAAACGCCATGATTCTTGGCATAGCGTTCTCGTCAATCTTCCTTTACATCGCCTTGAAGTTCATTTATATCTTCATCGCCAAAACATTCTTCATACCAGATGTCATCGCCTTTGTGAAAAAGATTTTCTCCATTCACAAGGAGGACAACAACATTCTGGAAAAAATCAAAAAGCTTCAACAAAACGGCGAACATAAACAGGCACTAAACCTTACCAAAAGCAACATTCAAAACAGTCCCGAAATTCTTGTTCAGCACTTGATAATTCTTCTTCGTCTTGGAAAAACACGCACATTTTTACAAACATTCAAGAAATACCAATGCGGAAAAGCAATTCCACTGTTTATTTCCTGCACAAAAGATTGGACACTCTGGCGGAAAAACCTTTTCATTGCAAGCATTTACAACACAAACCCTAACAACGATGTCATAACATATCTTCACGCACGCAACTTGGAGGAATCCAATAAAATTGACGAAGCCCACACAATAATCACGAATTTCATTAATAATAAAGTTGTGTTTTTCCGTGATAGATACACATTCTACCTTTTCAATAAGCTTGCATTGAAGCTTGAACTTGCCCTTTCAGATGGCAACACAGACTTTGCCACAAGTTATATCGAAAATATTCAAAGCTATCAAAACGATTTCCCAAATGCACATGCTGAAAATAGTCAAGAATACTAAAACCCAACTGCGATACCTCCAAAAACTTCTGCCATCGCCGGCAAATATTAAGCAAAATGCAACATCAACCGTTGATTTCACAAGAAACGGCTTTGCTTCAATTTTGCTTTTCATTCGTGACGCAAAAAATGCCTACCATGTTCTTTACGAAAACAACATGAAACTTGCCCTTTGGCATCAGGAAAATGGGAATAATCTTGATGCAAAACTGCGTTACAAAATTGCATATACATTCAGAAAAGACCACCCAGAACCACTTTTAGGACTCGCCGAAATTGCAATTACTCACAAAAAACACAAAAAAGCCGTGCAATATTTCACAAAAGCCCTGCCATTGATATCCTGCCCTGAACATCGTCAGCAAATTGAACGAATTATATATGAGATATCCATTTAGCAAATATCTATTTAGCCTTGCAATTGCAGCATTTCTTGCAACATCACAGGCATCACTTGCAGATGACTTCTTCGAAGACGATTCTTTCGAACAAGAAACGCAGGTTTTCTATGACCCACTCGAACCATTCAACAGGAAATCTTTTGCTATGTTTAAGGG
>CANCKZ010000062.1 GCA_947378695.1 Rickettsiales bacterium | reverse complement strand
CAAGGTTGAAAGTGCCGAAATTCTTCAAAGTGCAACCTCCATTTTTTGCAAGCTTCACAAGAGTTTGCAAAAATTCATTGACGATTTCCTCCGCCATTTCGCCGGAAGTTGAATATCGCTTCTTTATGAAATCCACGATATCCTTTTTTGTAGTTTTAGACATTCATCAACTCTTCCGTTTTTTGTTTAAGTATTTCCTCAACTTTTTGGATAGCAGAATCAACAAGTTTTTGAACTTCTGTTTCGTGGCGTTTTTGTTCGTCCTCAGAAATTTCTTTGTTTTTTTGTGCAAGTTTAATTGCATCGTTTTCGTCTCTGCGAACATTTCGGATAGCAACTTTTGCATTTTCCACATTCTGCTTAACCATCTCAACCATTGAAGCCCTGCGTTCTGTGGACATTGGCGGAAGTGGAAGCATTATTGTTGTGCCTTCCAAAACGGGATTTGTTCCAATGTTTGAAGCCTGAATTGCCTTGTAGACATTCTGCACGGAGCTTGAATCCCAAACTTTCACGCAAAGAGTGCGTGCGTCCATAACCGTAACATTTGCAATTGCGGAAACGGCTGTCATTGAGCCATAAACTTCACAGCGGACTGAATCCAAAAGTGAAGGAGAAACCTTAACTGAAATGCCAGATGTTGCTTTTTTAAAGCTTTCAAGGCAAGAATTAAATCTTTCTTGTATTTTAGATTTTTCAAAAATATACATATTCAAACGAAAAATAAACTTATGAAGGTTACCTGCATTATATATTTTATAACACAAGTATTTTTTTTCAACACAATGCAACATTTTGCATTTGCCGGTTCCGTTAGCACAAATCAGCCGTCTTTGAGTGATGTTGCAAGCCAGATTACGAGCAAATCCTCCGCGAAAAAACCCATAAACGACCGCCGTGAAACCGTTTGCACGAAATCGATAAGATCAAATTTCAGAAAAGGACCGGATGTCGCATCGCCCGTGCAATATGAAGTTCTTGTGCGTGGGTATCCTTTGAAAGTGATAAAATTCGCAGATACTTGGTATGCAACGGAAGATTTCGAAGGCAATGTTGCATGGATTTCACAAATCAACATAAAGAAAAACTGCGGAGCAATTGTGGTGAATCCCGCATTAACATTCGTCTATTTTTCACCGTCTGTGAAATCAAAAGTAATACTCTCGCTTCAAAAAGGGTTCATAATTCACACGGTTGAATGTTTGAACGCCAAGTGGTGCAGTGTGAAAATCAACGAAAAAACAGGCTGGATTTTAAAAGAACACATTTGGGGCAAACTTTCGGAGGTGTAGGGTTGTGTGGGCGAATTTTCAATATTTCCCACAAAAAAAACGGGGTTTGCACTCATTTCGCGTCAACTCCTTCTATCATAACCCCCACCGCAAGACCACCCGCCGCACGCCTTCCTCCCAAAATTTACCCTTCGGGGGCGGTTGCGAAATTTCCGGCGGATATTCCTCCGCTTTGCTGCGTCATATCCCACAAAAACTTCGCCTTCTGGTGTGGGTTTCACTCCACTTTTTCTGCCCATTTCCGCCGTTCGCTTCGCTGCTCTAGTACACTATAACAAAAATAAAAAAGAAAAAAAATTCCAAAACCAAAAACGAAAGAAGGCTTATGGGAATTGAGTTCTTTATTTTACGGAAAATCTCAACGCTCACTTTTGTTATAGCACGCTATAACAAAAACGCACTTTTTGCGGGTTTTTTGTGAGGAAAAAAATAAAAAAATGGGGTTTTTATGTGGGAAAAGTTGGTTAATGTATATAATACTCAAACAATTTCATGGAAGCCAAAACTTTCACTTACCCTCCTTTCTCAATTTACAATTCCACAATTGTTATAATTAGTCAATGTGAAAAAAACTTGACATTCACAAAAATCTTATTATATATTAAACCATAATAATTATTATACACTTCGTATGAATACATTTTCATCAAGCACAACTTCACAAACGGGCTCTACTGGTCTGCGTGATTACATGGTCTTCGTCTACCAAAGCATGGCACTTGCACTTGGAATTACAGGTCTTGTTGCATTTATTTTGTATCAAGCCGTTCTTTCTTCGCCTGAACTTGGAAGGTTTTTGTTTCAAAGTCCGTTTAAATTTGTTGTAATGTTTGCACCATTTGTTCTTGTAATGGTTCTTGGCTTCAAAATTCAGTCATTTTCGTTTGAAAAAGCAAGGGGCATGTTCTACGCATATTCAGCGTTGATGGGTCTTTCTCTTTCGTCAATTTTCCTTGTCTACACTGGAACTTCAATTGCTCGTGCGTTTTTTGTTACAGCGGGAACTTTCGCCGCAATGTCGCTTTATGGTTACACAACAAAAAAAGATTTAACCGCATTTGGCTCATTTTTAATGATGGCAGTTTTCGGTCTAATCATCGCTTCAATTGTGAACATTTTCCTGAAATCATCTGGCATGTCGTTCATTCTTTCAATCCTTTCGGTGTTGATTTTCACAGGTCTAACCGCATACGATGTTCAAAAAATCAAAGAAACATACTACCACTACCAAACTGGCTCAATTGATGACGAAACCATCAAAAAAGTTGCAATTATGGGTGCTCTTTCTTTGTATATTGACTTTATCAACATTTTCGTCAGCCTTCTACACCTTCTTGGTGAAAAAAAAGATTAATATGTCCATACTGCAAATTTCAAACAACGCCTGCGAAAGATTAAAGGAAATCTTATCCGACAACCTCTCGCTTCTAATATCCGTAAATACGGGAGGTTGCAACGGGTTTTCATACTCGTTCAACCTCACAAAAGAACAGTCTCCATCAACTATCGAAGTTCTTCACGAACCAAAAGTTCTCGTTTCTAAATCCGCAATTGAAATGCTCAACGGAAGCATTTTGGAATATGAAGCAAATGATATCGGAACTGCATTTTTTTCCATCAAAAATCCAAACGCAACATCAAAATGTGGCTGCGGAAACTCTTTTTCAACCTTTTAATATTTTACACCACAATGTCATTGAAAATTCCAAGAAAAAACGAAGAAATATCAGCAAAAGAAGTTAGAGTTGTTGGCAGTACCGGCGAAATGTTGGGAATTATGCCAACTCGTGAGGCAGTTTTGAAGGCAAGGTCGGAAGGTCTGGATTTGCTTGAAGTTTCGCCAAATGTTGAACCTCCCGTTTGTAAAATTCTGGATTTCGGGAAATATCGCTACGATGTGAAGAAAAAAGAAGCAGATGCCAAGCACAAACAGCACAAAGTTGAACAAAAGGAGATCAAAATGACACCAAACATCGGCGAACACGACTATCAAACCAAGTTCAAACGCATCGTGGAATTTCTTACAGACGGGCACCGTGTTTCAGTGATAATCCAATTGAAGGGTCGTGAAAGAGGCACACCCGAAAAGGCAAAAGAATTCGTCCACAAAATTGAACTTGACCTTGGCGATATCGCATCAGTCGTTGTGCCGGCAAGCTTTGGTGGCAATGCTGCGGCAATTACATTTGGTCCAAAAAAGAAATAATGCGTGAAATTCGTGAAGTGCCAGTCGCTTCACGCTTTCGTTTTACAAATCTTTTCTGCCACTAAAAGCAATTTGCAAAGTGCCTTCGTCCATATATTCAAACGAAGATCCAATTGGTAAGCCGTGTGCAAATTCGGTGATTTTCACCCGATCGCCGTTGGGAATTTTCCTGATTTCCTCAATCAAAAAGTGCATAGTCGCCTGCCATTCAAACGACGATGTGCTTGCAAAGATAATCTCCAAAACTTCGCCGGAAATTATGCGTGAAAACAGCTGGTTTGTGTTGAGGTTTTCTGGCATCATACCTTTTTGAGCAGAAAGCAGACCGCCCAAAACATGGTAAGAACCGTTATACCATAAGCCTTTTTCAAGGTTTGTAATGTCTTCGAAATCTTCCACAATGCAGGCGATGGTTGAATCTCGCTTGTAGTTCTTGCAAATTGTGCAAAGGTTTTCAATTTTATCCTTAAAGGCGACATTTCCACACTTTTCGCAGGTTGTTATTTCTTGTTCGATTTTCTCGAAAATCTTGATGAAATCAGGGATTTTTGCCTTATTTCGAATGAATGCAAAGGCAAGTTTTGATGCCGATTTTTTTGTTAATCCGGGGTTTTTTGCCAAGCGACTTACCAAATCATCAATTTCCATTTTTTTGAAGAACAATGAAGTAGTTTGCGAGGGTGGTTTGTTCGAAAAAAAACGATTTCGTTATGGGATTATATGAAAATCCTTGCGTTTTTATGTGAGTAAAATTCGGCAAGTTTTCCCTTATGAAGCTTGGCTTTATGAACTTTTTTGCATCGTGAGTTCCCCTTGGCACCAAATTCAGCACATATTCCGCCGCATATTTTGCAAAAATGGTTGCAAAAATGTTTTTGTTTATCGTGGAAAGCACAATAATGCCGTTTTTTTCAACACGATTACCAATTTCTTGAAGGAACGATTCCGGGTTTTCAACATGCTCGATAATATCATTTGCAAAGACGACATCAAAGGTTTTTTGTGCGAAATTTTCAATTGGCGTGTTGTGATAATCAATTTTCAGTCCGCTTTTTTTGGAGTGTTCAATCGCACAGTCTATCGCTTGTTTGGAGGCATCAATCGCAGTAACATTTCCGCCACACATCGCCAAAGATTCCGAAGCAATTCCACCACCGCAACCAACATCAAGAATATTTTTCCCCTTAATTGATAAAACCGAAAGAACGAATTCCATGCGTAAAATGTTCAGTTTGTGAAGCATTTTGCTTTCAATGGAATCAAAATTCCACCAGTGGTTGTGTGAAAATTTGTGAATTTCTTCCGAATTTACAGTGTTCATTTTTTTACATTCATTTATCCAAAACCGTAATATCATAAAAATTAAATTCAAGTTAATTTGAGAAAGGAAGCAAGTTTTTTTCAAAAGTTTTTTCAAAAGAAATTGACATATTTTATTTTCCCTTTTTACAAAACAACAAATACTTTTTCCTGCAATGAATTTACAAAATCTCTCAAATGCAATTCGCATAATTTCTTCTGAAATCGTTTCACTCGCAAATTCCGGTCACCCTGGTATGCCCCTTGGTGCTGCTGATATTTCAACCGTGTTATTTGCAAAATTTTTGAAATTTTCCGCCAAAAATCCACAATGGATTAACCGAGACCGCTTCGTTCTTTCCGCAGGGCATGCT
>CANCKZ010000061.1 GCA_947378695.1 Rickettsiales bacterium | reverse complement strand
AACATTAATGTTGGCAACTTGATTAACTTTTCTGACGGAGGGATTGAGGTTAGGGGTCTTGTTGAAAAATTTCATTTTGATGGGGTGAATATTGAAGTGGAGTTTATCAAAATGCAAGAAGTGTTGCTTGATATTATTCAAAGCAGTGTTATTGTTGCAGATGTTAAGGTTTCGTTGAAGGCAGTTGTGCAAAGCCAGCCAATTTCTTGCGAGGTGCTGGATATAAATAATTTCACGAATAAAGGTTGCGTTGATGGAACTTTTCCACTTTGGTTTGCGTTCAAAAATATTCCAACTGATGTTCAAAATGCTGGAATATCGGTTTATTATGCAACGCAATTTGATGGCAATTACATTAAAATTTTCGATGAAGACGCAAGCTCAACCATGGGAAAGGTTCTTGATGGCACAGATTTCAAGGTTGATTTCACAACAATTGACGAAATTAATACAATCACAATTGAAGTTTCTGGGCAAGAATTGAAGTCAGTTTCCAACGCTGATTTTCTTGCAATGAAGAATTTGTGCCTTATTGGCAACGAAATTTGTGCATTTCGTGATGTTAAAAAATTGAGCGATGGGGTCTATGAACTTTCGCATCTTCTTCGTGCAAGATTTGGAAGTGATATTGAAACAACAACGGACGGCAAACGGTTCGTGTTACTTTCAGCATACACCAATCGCTTTGAATTTCCATTTGATGTTTCCACGCTTTATTTCAAATTCGTTCAAAACGGAAACACGGTTGATGCAACAGATGTTATGGAATTTACACCGCAAAAACTGGGGATTTCGCAGTGGAAAGTGCAAAATGTAGCAAAAACTTTGCTGGAAAATGGCGATATTTTGTTTGAATGGAAGGAACAAGTTGCGGTTCGTTCTGGGTTTTTTGCAAGGTCAAACACGAATCTTCGTGCGTTTAGTGTTGTGATATCTGGCAGAAATTTACCAATTGAAGTTGTTGGCGTGAATTATTTTGTCTATACAAAATTAATGCAAACGGAGGATAAAAATTTCAACATTGAAGCAATTGCTTGCGAAGTAACGGTTTTGTGATTATATCTTAAAATGTTTGTGCGGTGGAATTTTGCAAGTTTGAATTACGATTTAATTACGCCTTGACAATTAATCTTTGATGGAATTGGTTTTGAGTAATATTTTTATCTTACAATGAAACTGCACAACATTTTCCACAACGATCTTCCACCTGAAATGAACTTTGAAGGCTCAATTGCAATTGATACCGAGGCACTTGGCTTGAATATTGTGCGTGACCGCCTTTGTTTGGTTCAAATTTCTGATTCCGAGCAAAATGTCTATTTCGTAAAATTCGACGGCACTGATTATTCCGCACCAAACTTGAAAAAAATTTTGGAGGATCAATCAATCACAAAAATTTTCCACTACGCAAGGTTTGATGTTGCAATTCTTTGCCACTACCTTAAAATCTCACAAATTACACCACTATTTTGCACAAAAATTGCATCAAAGCTTGTTCGAACATACACCGAACACCACGGTTTGAAGACTCTTTGCAAAGAATTGCTTGGCGTTGAGCTTGAAAAAGAAAGCCAATCTTCCTACTGGGCAGCGAAAAACCTTACAGAAAAACAGAAGAAATATGCCGCTAACGATGTCCTTTTCTTGCACGAAATGAAAGAGATTCTGGAACTTCGCCTGAAAGAACAAGGCAGGGCGGAAATTGCTCAAAGTTTTTTTGATGTTCTTAACACCGTTTGCAAGTGCGATATTCTTGGCTTTGATTCCGCATCAATTTTGAACCACCACTAGTTTTTTTTATTTTGCGTTGTGTAATATTTTTTATGCAACGCAATTGCTTGACATTTTAAAATTCTTGTTGCAATTGACTGTAAAACATACCTCACGAAAATGAGTCAATACACAGATGAGCAGGTTTTTGAGATACAAAAAATTGTCGCTCAAAACGAAAGGGAGACATTAAGAACCTTACACAATCAATTGTTCGTTCACAATGCTTCCGTTATAACAATTATTTTTCTTGCACTAAATAAAGCGATTGATTTCAAACTCTATTCATTTTCAATCTTCATGCTTGTGCCAATTTTTCTTCACGGTTTATCAATTGTTCTTGTTCTGACAAGCTATAAGATTGGTCACGAAGCTTATGTTGATGAGGTTAACGCTGACAACATCGGCATTAAAGCAAGAAAATTCAGCGATTTTGGATGGCATTGCTTTATATTTGGCGTGTCTATTACATTTTTACTCCTTACCTACGGTTTATTTTTGATAAAACAAACCAATGAAATAAAATCAATTTTTCAATTAATGTTTTAATATATGGCAACAATGGACATCAAAATTAATTCATATTTGGGAAATCAAACCGTAGCATTTGTCAAAATTGCACATCAAGCCCGCATCCAAGCAAAAGAGCAACAAGCAAAAGAGCAAACACAGCCTGCATCACAGAATAATCAATCAAATCAAACTTCTAGTCAAACTTCAACTATTCAACCAAAAAAATGAAATCAGACACAGTAAAAAAAGGGGTGAAATCGGCACCTCACCGTTCATATTATTACGCAATGGGTTTAACTGAAGCCCAAATTGCACAACCATTTGTTGGGGTTGTTTCTTCTTGGAATGAAACAGCACCTTGTAATATTGGCTTGAAAAGACAGGCGGAAGTTGCTAAAAAAGGAATTTTTGCCAACGGGGGAACACCTCGTGAATTTTGCACAATCACCGTTACGGACGGCATCGCAATGGGGCATTCCGGAATGAAATCATCGCTTGTTTCGCGTGAAATAATCGCAGATTCAGTGGAACTTACAATGCGAGGACACTGCTATGACGCACTTTTGGGACTTGCCGGTTGTGATAAATCCGAACCGGGAATTATGATGGCAATGCTTCGCCTTAACCTTCCATCGCTTTTTATTTACGGCGGTTCAATTATGCCGGGGCGTTTCCAAGGCAGGGATGTCACGGTTGTAGATGTTTTTGAAGCGGTTGGGAAGTATGAAGCGGGGAAAATTTCCCTTGAAGAATTGACGGAACTTGAAAAAGTTGCCTGCCCGGGAGAAGGTTCCTGCGGAGGACAATTCACGGCAAACACAATGGCGTGCGTTGCGGAAACTATCGGTCTTTCACCAATTGATTTTTGCATGCCACCTTCCGCACTTCACAATGTGCGTGATATCAACCTTTTGAAAGCAGGCGAAATTTTGATGCAAGCCGTTGAAAAAGATATTAAACCAAGGGACTACCTCACCCTGAAATCGTTCCAAAATGCGGCGGCAATTGTTGCTGCAACTGGTGGTTCAACGAATGCTGCCTTGCATTTGCCTGCTATGGCAAGGGAATGTGGAATTGATTTTGACCTTTTTGCCGTTGGTGAAATTTTCAAGAAAACTCCATTAATTGGCGATTTAAAACCCGGCGGTAAGTATGTTGCTAATGATTTATACAACATTGGCGGGGTAAAAATTGCGATTAAAGAACTCATAAACGGCGGTTATATTGACGGCGAATGTGGAACTTTAACAGGAAAAAAACTTGGGGAAGAGGTATTTGATGTCAAACTTCCTGAAAAACAAGATGTCATTTATTCCGTTCAAAAACCAATTTACCCAACAGGCGGTGTTGTCACCCTTCAAGGAAACCTTGCACTAGACGGTGCAATTGTAAAAATTGCCGGTTGCAAAACGATTATCCACACGGGGCCTGCCAAAGTTTTTGATTGTGAAGAAGACGCTTTTGAATTCGTCAAAGAACGCAAGCATCAAGTGGGAGATGTCATTGTTATTCGCTATGAAGGACCAAAAGGCGGCCCGGGAATGCGAGAAATGCTTTCAACAACAGCGGCACTTTACGGGCAGGGCGTTGAAGGAGTTGCACTTATAACGGACGGAAGGTTTTCGGGGGGAACTCGTGGACTTTGCGTTGGACATATTTCCCCGGAAGCTTATGTTGGAGGAATGATTGGTCTTTTGAAGGACGGCGATATTATTACAATTGATGCTGAAAAAAGCGAACTTTCAGTTGCAATTTCACAAGAAGAAGAGACAAAACGCCGTGCAAATTTCACACCAAAAGAACCAGAAATTACCACAGGAGCAATTGCAAAATTTGCAAAACTGGTTTCTTCGGCAAGATACGGTGCTTTTACGGAATAAACTTCCAAAAAAACTGCAAAACTTAAAAAAATGCCCCCTTAAATATTAAAGTTTAAGGGGGTGGGTGCGATTAGTTTTTATCTTTCTTTTCGCCTTTTTTACCATCTTTTTCACCGTCTTTTTTGTTTTCTTTGCGGTGATTTTTCATTTCCTCTTTTGTAATTGTTCCGCTGTTGTCTGTGTCAATTTCTTTGAATTTTTGTTCATCAGATGGTTTATTTGCTTCACGCATTTTTTCCATTTCAGAGTGAAATGCTTTGAATTCTGTCAAATTCAGCGAACCATTATTTTCAGTATCAGCAGTTTTGAAGGCTGTTTCAAATGCTTTCTTCATTTCTGATTTATCAGAGCGATTGTGTTCACTATGTTCGCCAGCAAACGCAACGGAAGTTAAAAGCGTGCAAATTGCAGCAATTTTTAAAATAGACATAAATTTATGTTATAAGTTATTGATAATGAATATCAAGATTTTGTTGGTTGTCAAGCTTTTTCTTATATACCATAATTTTCTTGACTTAACAAAAATATTTCACAACCAGTGTAATACTTATTTACAAAAACATGTGTGGAGTTGTCGGTTTCAACTTAAAAGGTAGTAATGCCATCGGAAATACCATAGAAAATGCCCTTCAATTATCGCTGAAATCGTTGCATTTACTTGAATATCGAGGCTACGATTCCGCTGGAATTGCATTCACACAAAATGGGGATATTCTTATAAAAAAAACATCAGGAAGAGTTGCCGACCTTGAAGCAATTTGCCAAGATTCCATCACAAAATCACATAGCGATGTTGCCTCAATGGCGATTGCTCACACACGATGGGCAACCCACGGAAAGCCAACATCTGAAAACGCACACCCGCATTATTCTGACAGTGTCTATCTTGTTCACAACGGAATTATTGAGAACTACCAAGAAATTAAGGAAGAACTGGCGGGCGAAGGGTATGTTTTCCAAAGTGCGACTGACACGGAAGTTATTGCCCATTATTTAGAGCGTGCATTGAAAAATCACACACCACAGGAGGCAATTCTTGACATCTTCGCAAAACTTCACGGAAAATATGCCGTTGCTTTTATAATTAAAGGCAGCGATGAAATGTTCGTATTTCGTTCATCAGGTTCGCCCATGGTTGTTGGATTTCTTGAAAACGGCAACGCAATTGCCAGCGATTTCAACGCAATTTCCCACCAAACCAACAAATTTTCTGTTT
>CANCKZ010000060.1 GCA_947378695.1 Rickettsiales bacterium | reverse complement strand
AACTAGAACAGTAGAACGGGGATTACAAAACCGCAACTCCGCAACCCTGTAACCGACTAAATTAGTCAACCACTTTTTCGATATACCCACCGCCAATCATGCGTGTGCCATCGTAAAAAACCGCCGCTTGACCGGGCGAAATGAAGGCGATTTTTTCCTCCAAAACAACAGTTTCGCCATTGATTTTACAGGGAATTTCCTCACAAGATGAGCGAACTCGCACCTTGATATTCGCAAAATTTTCAATTGGTTCAAGAAAATGCGGGCTGGAAATCGTGAAAGTGTCTTTCAACAAAATGTGATGCCGCCCAACGAAAACCGTGTTTTTTTCAACATCAAGCTTCACAACATAGAGCGGATCGTTGAATGCGATGCCAAGTCCACGCCTTTGACCAAGCGTGTAGTGGATAATTCCGTTGTGCGTTCCAAGAATTTCGCCAGATTCAACCTCCACAATATTCCCAACTTTGAAGGATTCCGGGTGATATTTTTTCACAACTTTGGCGTAATCGCCGTCTGGCACAAAGCAAATGTTTTGACTGTCCGGCTTTTCGGAAATTTCCAAGCCATATTTGCGCGCAAGTTCACGAGTTTCCGCCTTCGAAATGCCGCCAAGTGGAAATTCGAGGAAGTCAAGTTGTTCTTGCGTGGTTTGAAAAAGGAAGTAGCTTTGGTCTTTGGTTTTGTCAATGCCTTGATGTAGCTGGGCAATTTCGCCGATTTTTTTTTGAACATAATGCCCCGTGACAAGCATATCCGCACCAAGTTTTTTGGCGATTTTGAATAAATCACGAAATTTCACGGTCTGATTACATGTCACGCATGGAATTGGAGTGTAGCCTTGAATGTATTGGTCAGCGAAATTTTTAATGACTTCCTCACGGAAAATATCCTCGTAATTTAAAACATAGTGCTGAATTTCCAGCATTTCGCAGGCTTTTTGAGCATCGAAAATATCCTTACTTGCACAACATGTTTTTGATTTTTTTTGTGTTGAATCTGTCAAGCACACCGCTTCGCCGTAGTCATAAAGTTGTAAAGTTACACCGATAACATTGAATCCACGCTCTTTCATAAGTGCCGCACACACGGTGGAATCTACTCCGCCAGACATTGCGACTACTACTGTTTTTTGTCTTACTGTGTCTGTTTTTTGTTCAAGATTTTTTGATGTTACAACCTGAGTTTTCACAATGGTCAATTACAAAGATTTTAGTAGTTCTTTAACAGAGTTTATTGAAACTTGAAGCATAGATTTTTCACTTTCAGAAAGCTCCACTTCGATTACTTTTTCCACACCATTTGCACCAATCACAACAGGAACGCCGGCATAAATGCCACTTTCCCCATATTGACCTTCAAGATACGAAGCGCAAGGTAGAATATTTTTTTTGTCAAAAAGGTATGATTCAAGCATTTTTATCGCAGAATGTGCTGGCGAATAAAATGCAGATCCATTTCCAAGTAGTGCCACAACTTCTGCCCCACCGTTGCGAGTTCTTTGCACGATTTCATCAAGTTTTAATTGCGAAATTGCACCATTTTTTACGAATGATTTTAGAGGTATCCCACCGACTGTTGTGTAGTCTAAAAGTGGAACCATTGTATCGCCGTGTCCACCTAAAACAAATGTTTTGATTTCAGATCTTGCAACACTTAACTCCTCCGAAAGGAATGTGCAAAAGCGAGATGTATCAAGCACTCCTGCCATACCAACAACATTTTTGTGTGGCATTTTTGAGACATTTTGGAAGTGCTGAACCATGATATCGAGCGGATTTGTTATGATAATAACGAAAGCGTTCGGTGCATATTTTGCAACATTTGTCGCAACTGATTCGATAATTTTAGCGTTTGTTGAGATTAAATCATCACGAGACATACCCGGCTTGCGAGGAATTCCAGCGGTAATAATTATTGCATCACTGCCAGAAATTTCTGAATAGTCATCGGTGCCTGTGATTTTTGCGTCAGAGTCGGTTATGCAACCAGACTGGGAAATATCAAGAGCCTTGCCTTGTGCAACGCCCTTGTTGACATCAAGAAGAACGATATCTGTATATTTTTTCATAAAAAGCAAGTGGGCAAGAGTCCCACCAATCATTCCCGAACCAATAAGAGATACCTTCTTTTTTGACATATTACGCTGAAATAGTTTCGTCTTTTTCATCAGAAAGATCTTCACCTTCTGAGTGTTTTGCATCTTTGATTGAAGCAACCATCTCTTTCATTGTTTTACCACGAAGAGCTGCAATCGCACGAAGAGAATTTGTGTTTGACAAAGCTTCTGCGGTTGCACGAAGACATGTGTATGAGTTTGAAGAACCAACAACTTTTGTCACGATGTCTTGAATACCAATTGATTCCAAAAGTGCACGAACAGCACCACCAGCCACAATTCCTGTACCAGGCGTTGCAGGCCTCAATACAACTTTTGTTGCACCGCATTCTCCATCGATTGAGTGGTGAATTGTTCTGCCAGCACGCAAGTTGATTTTTACAAGTCTGTTTTTTGCCATTGAAATAGCTTTTTTCTTAGCTTGTGTAACATCCAATGCCTTACCTTTTCCAATGCCAAAAACGCCTTTTTTGTTTCCGATGATTGCAAGAACACTGAAGGAGAAAATTCTTCCGCCTTTTACAACCTTTACAACTCTACGGATATCGATGATTGTGTCGAAAAAAACTGGTGCTTTTTTATTGTTATTGTTATCTTTTTTGCGGTTCATATTTATTAGATATTAATTCCTGATTCTCTGATGCTTTCTACCACTGATTTTACAAGACCGTGGAATTTATAATTCATTTTATTGAAGTATATTTTTTCGATATTTTTTGCCTTGCAAAGCTCAGCAAATTGCTTACCGATAGCCACTGCATCAAGTGTGCGTGTTTCAGCGTGAACAAAACCAGCTGGGCGAGTTGATATTGAAGAAATATCTCTTTGCTCTACTTTGTCATACAAGACTGCAACAAGGTGTTTGTTTGTTTTAAGAATGTATAGCTCATTCTGAGTGTCGCCAGATTTCCCGCGAGATTTCTTGCGTTTTTTGATAACTTTTGGATCGAAATGTTTGTAAGAAGACATATTTTATAATTAATTATTTCTTTTTTCCTTCTTTGATTGCAATAGTTTCGTCGTTCACAAACACACCTTTTCCTTTGTACGGCTCAGGTTTGCGAAGGTTACGAATTGTCATTGCGATACTCATCACAATTCTGCGGTCAATACCCGTAATTTCAATTAAAGTATTTTGTGTAACTTTAAGCTCAACAGTTGTAGGGATTGAAATTTTCACAGGGTGACTAAACCCAAGAGAAAGAGTTAAGATGTTTCCAGCAAAAACCGCTTTATAACCAACACCTTTAAGTTGAATTTTAGCGGTAAATTTGTTTTGAATGTCTTCGATAGCTCTTCTTATTGAAGCGTAAAGCGTTCCAAGAATTGAACGAGCTGTTCTGTTTCTTGACTCTTGTTTAAGAGCAAACGAAACCGTTTCACCATCTCTAATCATTTCAACGATTTGGTTGAACGGATACAGAACTTCGTTGTTTTTGCTTTCGATTTTGATTAGGTTGTCGATAACAGTAAGGTTGACGCCCTGCGGAACTTTAACTGGTATTCTTGCAATTTTTGACATATATGTGTATTAAAAAACTTTGCATAAAATTTCACCACCAACATTCAACTGGCGAGCCATGTTGTCTGTGATAATGCCCTTACTTGTTGAAAAAATGTAGAACCCAAGTGAGTCGTAGTAAGGTAGAAGTGTTTGCGATGAAGAATAAATTCTTTTACCCGGTGTTGACACAACTTTGAACTCTTGAATTGAGTGTTTTCCCTTAACATAACTTAGGGATATTTTCACAAATTTTACATTTGGACGCTCTTCATAGACTTCGTATGATGCGATGAAACCTTCGTCAAGAAGAATTTTTAGAACACCCCCAACAACATTGTTGAATGGAAGTTTGATAGCGGCTTTTTTTACCGCTCCAGCATTATTGATTGAACTGATTAATGCACTGATTGCGTGATTTGTACTCATATATTATATATTACCAACTAGATTTCTTAAGACCTGATATCAAACCAAACGATGCGTAATGGCGAATAGCGTTTCTTGAAAGGCCAAATTTTGAGAAAAACCCACGAGGGCGACCTGTAAGAGCACATCTGTTGCGGTGTCTTGTTGGTGATCCATCACGTGAAAGCTTTTGAATTGCGATCATTGCAGCAAATTTTTCATCGTATGAAACTTTTTCAAGTGAGGATTTTAGAATTTTAACAAGACCTTCGCGTTTTGTTTCCTCTTTTTTAATGGTTTCGGCAACCCTATTGTTTCTTTCGATTCTACCTTTTTTTGCCATTTATTCAAAAATAATTAAATTTCAATTAATTGTTTGTTTTTATTTGTCAAGTATATTTTACGCAAAGTGTGCGAAAGCTTTGTTTGCTTCGGCACTTTTGTGCATTTCCTCTTTTTTCTTAACTGCTGTTCCCCTTCCTTCAAGAGTTTCAACAAATACTGTTGTAAGCGCTTGAACCATTGTTTTACCAGATGCAGAGCGTGCAGCTTCGATTAACCATTTCATTGCGATCATTTCGCTTTCACGAGGTTCCAACGGTTTTGGAACTTGGTATGTTGCACCACCAACACGGCGAGATTTCATTTTCACGCGTGGTTTGATTGATTCAATGATGTTCACGAATAGGTCAAGAACTGAAACATTTTTTTCCTGTGCTGCTTTTTCAAGGTTTGTCAATGAAGAGTAGACGATGTTTGAAGCAACGGTTTTTTTACCATCAGACATTACTTGGTTGATAAACTTTGCAACCAAAAGACTGTTGTATTGAAGATCGGGAGTTAAGCGAACTTTAAATGTTCTTGCTTTACGAGGCATATTTTAATTTAACAAATTACTTTTTAGGTTTTTTCGCACCATAACATGAGCGAGATTGCTTACGGTTTTTAACACCTTGAAGATCGAGTGCACCTCTCACAATGTGGTATCTTACACCGGGAAGATCCTTTACACGACCACCACGAATCAGCACTACACTGTGTTCTTGAAGATTGTGCCCTTCACCTGGGATATAAGCAATTACTTCGTAACCATTGGAAAGACGAATACGAGCAACCTTACGAAGAGCCGAGTTCGGCTTTTTTGGAGTTGTTGTATAAACTTTTACACAAACGCCACGCTTTTGAGGACATTCCTCCAAAGCTGGTGATTTCGACTTATAAACTCTAGCAGTTCTGTTCTGCCTTACTAACTGATTTGTTGTTACCATATTTTTAGCTTTACAATAAAAAAATACTACTTTATCCAAAGTTCAGTTAATTATAACATTTAATTTGTCAATCTTTTTTTTGAAGTTTTTATTTTTCCTTGCATTTTTTACCATAGATCTCGCCTCTTTTGCACAATCAGTGACGGATATCCCACCGATCCCCACCATTGAAAGCGAGGCA
>CANCKZ010000059.1 GCA_947378695.1 Rickettsiales bacterium | reverse complement strand
TCATCACTTTACAAGAACCCAATTCAGTTATTAAAAGTTAAAATGTCAGCAATTGCAGAAGCAGTAAATTTATTTGAACACAAAAACACAAAAAGAAGAAAAAGAGTCGGCAGAGGACGCGGTTCCGGACTTGGAAAAACTTGTGGTAAGGGTCAGAAAGGTCAAAAAGGACGCTCTGGTGTCGGTGGTGTTCGTGCCTTTGAAGGTGGTCAAACTCCTTTGTATGTAAGGCTTCCTCACCGTGGTTTCAACAACATTTTCCGTGTTGAATTCAAACCAGTGAACTTCGTTCAACTTCAAGAATACATTGACTGCGGCAAACTTGACGCTTCAAGAAAAATCACAATTGAGGATTTGATCGTTGCAGGTGTTATCAAAAACAAAGATCTTGTAAAAGTTCTTTCAAAAGGTCAATGTCCAAAAGGTCTACAAATTGAAGCACACGCTTATTCAGCTTCTGCCACTGCGGAAATTACAAAAGCGGGCGGAAAATTTGAAATCGTGCAAGGTTTCGAACCAGTTGCTGAAATTCAAGAGTAGTTATGGCAAAAAAGCAAGTTAAACCAGCTTCTTCGGGGTTGATGTCCAAGGTGATTTTTACGATTTTAGTATTAATCGCCTATCGCCTTGGCTCATTCATACCCCTGCCAAACATTGATGTTTCAATGCTAAGTTCTATCGAAAAATACACAAAATCAGGAGTATTTGGCATGTTCAACATGCTTTCGGGCGGCTCCCTTGCAAGGATGTCAATTTTTGCATTAACAATCATTCCATACATAACATCGTCAATCATCGTCCAGCTTCTAACCTCCACAATTCCAACATTGAAAGCGTTAAAACAGGAGGGCGAATCCGGACAAAAACAGATAAATCAATACACAAAATACGCAACAATAATGATCGCATTCTTCCAAGGTTTCGCGATTGCAAACGGAATTGGTGCTTCGGGGTTGTATCTTGGCGAGGAATCCCACGGAACAATTTACCAAAAACTCAGCGTAGCACTAACCCTAACAACCGGCACAATGGTTCTTCTTTGGATGGGCGAACGCATTACAGCAAAAGGCATTGGGAACGGAATTTCTCTTATGATTTTCGCCGGAATTATATCCGACTTCCCAAAAGCATTCATTTCAATGTTTGAACTAACCCGCAGCGGTGCACTTTCACCAATCCAACTGATATTCATCATAGCAATATTCGTTATATCAATTGCGATGATCGTCCTTTTCGAAAAATCCTATCGCATAATAACCGTGCAACAATCAAAGCAAGTCAGCAGATTTGGCGGCACTCAAACAGCAATGGGAACAGGTCAACTTCCTTTAAAACTCAACCCAGCAGGTGTAATTCCGCCAATTTTTGCAGGCTCCGTCTTAATGCTTCCAGCAACAATCGCAGGCTTCATGCCAAACAGCACAAACCCAATAATTCGCTTCATCGCGGGGAATATCTCCCACGGTCAGCCACTTTTCATACTAATATACATCGCACTAATTTACTTTTTCACATATTTCTACACATCAATCGTGTTTGATACCAAAGAAGTTGCGAACAATTTGCGTAAATCCAACACATTTATTCAAGGAGTCCGCCCCGGCGAACGCACGCAAGAATACATTGACAAACTCACAAAATACCTGTGTTTCATTGGCGGTTCATACATAGCAATCGTGTGTATAATTCCCGAACTTATGTCGTCCATGTATTCACAATTTTACGCAATCGGCGGAACAGGGCTTTTGATCGTGGTAAATGTCAGCACGGAAACAATCGCTCAAATTCAGGTGCACAAACTTTCTTCAAAATACGACAAACTCTCGCAAAAAATGTAATATGTCAATTGTAATTTTCTTTGGAGCACCCGGCTCTGGCAAAGGCACACAAGCAAAAAAGCTTATCGCAAAAGGCTTCGAGCACATATCAACGGGCGATTTACTTCGTGAATGCAAAAACGACACATCGCACCCACTGAACTTGGTTATTTCACAGAAAATGTCCGCTGGGGAACTTATTGGCGATGACATCGTGAACGATATTATATCTCACAAAGTAGCAAAAATTGGAGAAAATGTCATATTCGACGGCTATCCACGCACCATTGCACAGGCGAATTTTTTAGATTTCACGCTTGAAAAAAATGCAAAAACAATTTCAACGGTAATTTTGTTCGATATCAACCCAGATGTTGTTGTGGAGAGGGTTTTGAGCCGTGAAGTTTGCAAAGGTTGCGGTGCAATTTTCAACAAAAAATTCAATCCATCAAAAGCAAGTGGAGTTTGTGATTTTTGCGGCGATGTGCTTGAACTGCGCGCCGACGATAACGAGACAACAATTCGCAATCGCATCAAAATTTACAACGATTCCTGCGAGGAACTTCTAAAATACTATGGCGGCAAGGTAAAAACCATCGATGCAGTACTTCATGAGGACGAAATTTTTTCACAAATAGACACACTAGTCAATGCGTAACGCCTTAAATTACCTGTCTCTAATTCGATTTTTCAACCAAATTGGCACAATTTTGCTATTTATTCCGTGCTTTTTGGGACTGACATTCGCACACACATTAACGCTTGCAAACTGTATAATTTTTCTGATTTGCGCTTTTTTTGCACGCTCCGTTGGGTGTATTTTGAACGATGTGGCGGACAGAAAAATTGACGCAAACACGCCCACAACCTCGCATCGAGTCATCGCTTCCGACAAAATTTCCGCACAAAATGCACTAATATTCGCAATATTTTTGGTGATAATTTCGCTGCCATTGCTGTTTTTTTTCTCAATTCACGCATTTTTGCCACTTGTAATTTCGGCGATTTTCGTCATAGCCTACCCATATTCCAAGCGATTTTTCCCCATTCCACAAGCGTTTTTGGGGGTGACATACGCAAGCGGTTTTGTGATTTGTGCATCGCACGGGTTGAATTTGCCGTTTTTTTTGCTCAATTTTGACGCTTTTTTGATATATTTTGCCATAATTTTGTGGGTAGTTTTCTACGACACCATCTACGCAAAGCGAGATTTCGCCTTCGATAAAATCAACAAAGTGCGAGCATCTACCGTGTTTTTTGCGCGCATTCCAATATCATTTTTAAGTGAAAATCAGCGAATAAACTTCGCACTTTTCTTGCTATCCCTCACATCAAATGCAATATTATTTCTTGTGAAACCTAGCTTTGTGCCGCTATTTTTCAACTTCGTACTGCAAATCTCCTCAATGTTCACAAGGGCATCGACGGGGTTCAAGCTTAATGCTTTGTGCGTTTTTCCACTATTTTTCTGGCTCGTCTAAACCACCGCAACACCGTGGACGCCTTGAATTTTTTCGTAAAAATCACCATTCGGGGGCGTTGCAAAATCCCCCGTGGAAGTGCTTTGCGTTGCTTGCACTCCACAAAAAATTTTGCCTTCCGCCCTACGCTACATCGCTGCCAGCAAAATTGTTTAAAAACCTTTTGTGGTAAGTTTTTTCGTACATAATTACGAATTACGGACCGTGGCAATTCACAAAAGTACAACAAGAAGATTACGAGGAAAAAACTAATCGCATCTAAATATACTCAAACGCAGAAAACTTAATGATGAGGCGGGCAGTTTGAATCACCCAACTCTTCCGGATATGTAATCTTGCGTTTGTTTGTTGATTGGATTTTCAAAAACTTGCTTGGTTTGACCATGTTCAACAAGGTGACCCATATAGAAAAAGGCGGTTTTGTCGGAAACCCTCGCCGCTTGTTGCATTGAGTGAGTGACGATTACGATTGTATAGTTTTTTTTGAGCTCCTGCATCAACTCCTCAATTTTTATGGTGGCGATAGGATCCAGTGCGGAGCAAGGCTCGTCCATAAGAATGATATCGGGCTTGATTGCAATTGTTCGCGCGATGCAAAGCCTTTGCTGTTGACCGCCAGAAAGTGAGGTGCCTTTGTCTTTTAGGCGGTCTTTGACATCGTCCCAAAGTGCGACTTTCCTCAAACAGCTTTCAACAATTTCATCAATTTCAGCCTTGTTTTTGCACATTCCGTGAATTTTTGGACCAAAGGCAATATTTTCGTAAATCGACTTTGGAAATGGAATTGGCTTTTGAAAAACCATACCAACTTTCAGACGCAAAAGCACGGGATCCACCTTTTCGTGGTAAATATCAACACCATCGATGAAAATTTTGCCGGTTGTGTTACAATCCTGAGTTGTGTCGTTCATGCGGTTTATTGAACGCAAAAGCGAAGATTTCCCGCAGCCTGATGGTCCAATAAATGCGGTGATTGACTTTTCTTTGATATCCAAATTGATATTATTCACGGCAAAATGACCGGAGTATGTAACGCAGAGATCTTGTATTGAGATTTTGTTCGCCATAAATGGTGTGGTTTTTAAAAATAAAACTGCCTAACAATAACAGGCGATAAATAATATTCAAGAAAAATTTTTCTGGAAATTATTTCAATAAAAATAAACCCTTGATTTTTAATTCACAAAGGTTTGAATTAGTCAAACAATCACAATGCAATTTTATTACAAGGTTATGTCAAATGATATCGCAATTTTAAAACAACTAAGGGAAATCTCCGGTGCTGGAATGGGAGACTGCAAAAAAGCTCTTACAGAAACAGGAAATAACATTGAAGAAGCAATGGTTTGGCTTCGTAAAAAAGGTATGGCATCTGCTGCAAAAAAAGCGGATAGAGTTGCTTCCGAAGGACTTGTCGGCATAAACATTCAAGGCACAGAGGCTGTTATTTTGGAACTTAACTCCGAAACAGATTTCGTTGCAAAAAACGAAAATTTCCGTGGATTAATCAAAGAAATTCTTTCGCTAACACTTGCTTCAAATTCACTTGAGGATGCTCTTGCAACAAAAGTTGGAGAAGTAACAATTGAAGAAAAAGTTGCTGAATCTTCTGGTATCATCGGTGAAAAACTTGCTCTTCGCAGGTTCAAAAAAGTTTCAGTAAAAAACGGAGTAATCGCAAGCTACATTCACACAAGCGAAATGGCGAACACAGGCAAAACTTGCGTTCTTTTGGGTGTTGAATCTGAATGCGAAAACAAGGATGCTCTTAATGAACTTGGCAAAAAACTTTGTATGCAAGCCGCTGCAATGCGTCCACGCTACCTACATTCAAGCGAAGTTGAAACATCAGTTTTAGACAAAGAAAAAGAGATTTCTCGTGAACAACTTGCTGCTCAAAAAAAGCCGGAAGCTGTTATTGAAAAAATTCTTGAAGGTAAAATTGCAAAATTTTACGAAGACAATGTTCTTCTAAACCAAATTTTCGTTATGGATAACAAAAAAACCATCGGCGATGTTGTTAAAGAAACAGAAAAAGCACTTGGAACAACAATTTCGTTCACGGGTTTTGCTCTTTTCAAACTTGGCGAAGGTGTTGAGAAAAAAGAAGAAAACTTTGCTGACGAAGTTGCAAAAATGGTTCAATAATTGATAAAAGCAAGTATGGCGAGAAAATTCCGCAGATTCATTCCGCATTTAATCGTCATGCTTGCCTC
>CANCKZ010000058.1 GCA_947378695.1 Rickettsiales bacterium | reverse complement strand
ATCATTCCAAATTGCAGGGCGGGTGTACTGCGGATATTCCATAAGGTTTTCAAACGCGGTGTTTGGCGAATATGATTCTTCGTGAAGTGAGGCAGAATTTCCGCATACGCCGTCAAGGAGTCTCACTATTGATTCCATAATACACATTGCGGCGACTTCCCCCCCAAAAAGAACAAACTTCCCAATGCTAATTTCCATTATGTTGTAAAATTCCACAAGGCGAAAATCTACGCCCTCAAATCTTCCACAAATTATTATTATATCCCTTCCACAATCCGCAAATTTTTGTGCAGAATGTTGCGTGTGCATAAAACCACGGGGGGAGGTCAACAAAATGTATGGGTTGTTGGAATTTTTTATGCAATCATCAAGAGCGTTGCCAAGAACATCAGGACGCATAAGCATGCCGGAGCCTCCCCCATAAACTTCGTCATCAACTTGTTTATGAATTCCAATGCCGTAGTCTCGTAAATTACACACTTCTAAATTCCACGCAACGCCCATTGATTTTGCAGGAAGTGAAATGCCAAGAGTTCCGGGGAAGACCTCAGGAAAAAGAGTTATAACGGTTATTTTCATAGTTTTATGCTAAATTTTTCTCATCAAAATTTTGTTTAGTATATTGCAAAATATCTTTCGCGATGCTATCAGCACTTGCATGCGATGTATCAAAGAAAATATCGTATAAATTCGCACATTGTGAAAAAACATTAGTCTGACGACGAATTTCCTCTTCGTTTCTAGCGGGATTATCGTTATGTGTCTGAAATCTTTGCAATCGTTCTTCCAAATTGCAATTAATTCCAACAAATGCGACATTCTTGCTGTTAGAATGATTGATATATGAATTTGCAATTGATATTCCGCCGTCTTCTGCGTTAAAAGTTGCATCAATGACGATATTGTGCGAATTGTTTATGAATGTGTCGGCGGTTTTTAGAAGAATTTCATCGCAAATTTTCCTACCAATAGTTCTTGGTGTTAAGTTTGAATCTAAAATAGTGAATAAATATTTCTTCGTTTCATCAATTTGCAAATGCGCGAAATTAGCTGTGGACTGTTTGCAAATTTCTTTCGCAACTGAAGTTTTTCCAGCACAAGATGGACCATTCAGAGTTATAACGGTTATTTTCATAAGTTAAAAAATTCTTCAAATGTTTGGTTTTTTGCTTGATTCAAACACGCTTCAAACGCCGCATTTGTTGCGTTGGCTTGCGATGTTACGGAGTCTCCTATACATTTTTTTTCGAATTTGACCTCCGAATTGTGTTGCATAATTACTATTGTTAAGCCAGAAAGAAATGTTCCATTCATTTCGGTTGTGCTAACGGAGGTTTTGTATGTAATGATATTCTCCGCTTTTTGTAATAGTGTGAATTTTTTTGCAAAGACGAAGCTTAGAGTATCGTAAATTGTGGGATTCGTATTCACAATTTCAATTTTATTACTCACCGCAAAGTTATTAAATTCATTCACAACTTTTTGACAGAATGGATCGTTCATTGAAAACCCAAGGGAGTTATAAAACCGTTCAAGTTCGTTGTATTCAACACATTGTGCGTGAAGTTTTTGAATTGCTTTCACCTTCACGATAAGATTTGTGGTTAAATTATAGCGTTCAATTTGAGGCTTTATCCTTTGTGCCATTTTTAACAGGTTGTCGTTTAGAAGATCTACAACTTTTGCCTTTGAAACTGAAACAATTGCATAATATTCACCTTTTTTAAGGTCAACTTTTTCGACGATATAATTTGGAATATTGATTGATGGGGTTCTCATTTTCACTGTTTTTTTGTATTCATTAGCAACGCTGTTTCCGGTGGAGACATCTTGCATTGTGGTTGATGATGAAAGGGAGAGGTAGACTTTTTCCTTTAAATTTGCAAGTGCATTTTCAATTGCTGCGTCTTTTTCTGATGACTGTCCCGTTCCGTAAAGTGTTGTTTCGTTGTTTTGTGGCTCACCGCTCAGTGATTTTTGTAGCGTTGATTGATCAAATTTTCCAGATTTGCCGCAGCTAATCAAAACAATTGCGGTTATTATGATTAATTTTAACATTTTTTTGCTTCCTAGTTTGTAGGCAAGGTTAAATGAAGAAAATAACTATTCAAGTTTTTTATATGCTTCAAAATCTTTTCAAACGCCAGTCGCCAAATCAAACCACAAGTTCTGTTTTTCAAACCATGTTTCTTGGAGGAAATTCAGCAAATTGGACGCAAAGTAATTACGAACAGTTTGCGATGGAAGGTTATGTGCGAAATGTTGTTGCACACAGGTGTATTGCAATGATCGCAAGATCAGCTTCATTCATTGATTTCAAATTTGGAATTATTGACCAAAACGGCGTGTTTTTGGAAAATACAACGCACAACCTTTTAAAGGTTTTTGCAAGACCAAACTCCCAAGATTCCTGCTACGATCTTCTTGAAAAAATTTACAGCTATAAGCTTATTTGGGGAAATGTTTTCCTTTTGGTGAAAACGGATATGGACAGTGCGGTTACTTCAATTTCGTGTTTAAGACCAGATAGAGTAACCGTTTTAAGCAACGATGAAGGCGATGTTATTGGGTATCGTTATAAGAAAAATAAGAAAACGAAAGAGGATTACCTTGTAAGAAATGATGGCTCTTGCAATGTTATTCATATAAAATCGTTTAATCCATTAAATGATTTTTATGGACTTTCCGCGATGGAATCTGCGAAGTATTCAATTGACCAACACAACGAAGCGGCGAAATATTCAAAGGCGTTATTGCAAAATTCGGCAAGACCCTCCGGTGCATTGGTCGTGAAAGCAACGGAATATAACAATGGTGGAAAGCTTACAAAAGAGCAATTTGAAAACCTGCGTGAACAACTTTACACTCAGCATTCTGGCGTTGAAAACAACGGCAAACCGTTAATTTTAGAAGGCGGACTTGACTGGAAAGAAATGTCTATTTCCCCACGAGACATGGATTTCATTGAAAACAAGCATGTTGCCGCAAGGGAAATTGCACTTGCGTTTGGAGTGCCGTCTCAACTTTTGGGCATTCCGGGCGATAACACTTATTCCAACATGGTTGAAGCAAGAGCTTCACTTTGGGAGCAAACCATCATTCCACTTGTGCAAGATGTCGCAAAAACATTAGAGCGTGGACTTGGTGCAATTTTAACAGACGACGACCTTACAATTCAGTTTGATAAAGAGCGAATTGTTGATATTTCAAAATAGGGGTTCATCTTTTGAAATATCCCCTTGTGAATTTTCAATTAATGGCGTAAATTCAACATCTTTTGCGTCTATTTTTTTTGTATCAAGCTTGGAAAGGGAAAGCATTTCTTTGAATTGACTATCAAGATTTCCCCTTCCTTCGGTTAGCTGTTTTTTTGCGTTTTCAAAAGATTTCGCCGCATTTTCAAGACCCTTCCCAACGCCGTCCAAACTTCCAACAAAGCCTTGGAATTTGTCATACATAAGTTTTGCTCTCTCAACAATTTTTTGTGTATTCTTGTTTTGCATGTCAATTTCCCAAAGGTTTTTGATGGTTTGAATCATCGCAAGTAGGGTTGAAGGGCACACCAACGCAATTCGTTTTGCCCACGCTTTTTGATACAAATCCGCCTCCTCGTGAACGGCTAGGAAATAAGCTGATTCAATTGGAATGAACATCATGGTGAAATCTGGTGCGTTAAGTTGTGGGTTTTCGTGATATTTTTTTGCTGAAAGCCCTGCGATATGCGTGTTGATTGAGTTCAAAAATCCCTTGATTTCATCACGATTTTCCGTTGCACAAAAGCGTTCGTAGTGCGTTAGCGAGACTTTGGAATCAAGCACAATATGCTTTTTATTTGGCAGGTGAATTATGAAATCGGGTTGTTGAAGTTTGCCTGTTTCGTCCCTAAGATTCATACCCTTCCCCTGTTCGGTATATTCCTGACCCTCCGTAAAGCCCACGGAATCTAGGATATTTCGAACGATCATCTCCCCCCAGTTGCCCTGAACTTTCGAATCGCCCTTCAACGCTTTCGTGAGGTTTTCGGCAGTTTGAATCATATTCTGGTTCACATTTTGCATAGATTTAATATGCGTTTCAAGCGAAGCGTGTTGTTGAGTTCTTTGCTCGTTGATTGTGTGAATTAGCTGTTTGAAATTGGTTATATCCGTTTTGAATGGCTCCAAAACGCTTTGCATGGTTTTTGTTGATTGTTCTTGAAGATTTTTATTTTTTTGTTCCAAAATTTGATTCGCAATGTTAGAAAACGATTCACGAAGTCTGTCTTCATCTTCTTTTTTTCGAGAAAGTCGATTTTCGTAGTCGGTTTTGAGGTCGTGGAGTTGTCGTGCAAATTGTTGCTTAATTTCGGAAATATTTTTTTCTTTTTCAAGAATAATTTGCCTGAAATTTGCCTCCCGTTCGTGGAGGGTTTTTTCAAAATGGTTTTCAATTCCAACAAAATTCGCAAGTTGAATATTTAAATCTGCTTCCTTTTTTTGAAACCCCGTTTCTTTTTGCTGTGAAAGTTTTAACTTTTCGCTTAAATTGAAAATAATAACAACGCTTACAAAACAAATGCCAGCAAGAACGCCAAGAATAATATACATCATAAAATTATTTTTTTTCAGAATTGTCAACTTTAATATCCATGTCTCGAAGAATTGTCACGCCAAAGAAAATTACCACCATTGTGGCAAACATCATGATATATGAAAATGGTGTCATATTTGCTTAAATAGGTTAATTAATTTGTGAATTTTTTTCTCCACCAAAACAGAAAAAATTAGTGTTGAAGAAATGAAAATGCCTACCATCAAAATACTTTCTTTTGGTGCGTTAACATTTTGTGTAACCCAAGCAATTCCAGTCGTGCCTGTTGCAAGCGTAATTGTTAAGTAGACCCTTAACACATTCAGCTTTTCCTTGATTTCATCACGGTCAATGTTCAGTTTGGTCATAATTTTTTCGTGCTACAAGGTGAAAATTTCATAACCGTTTGAAGTTACGCCGATTGAATGTTCGAATTGTGCGGAGGGTTTTTTGTCCTGACTTGTATGTACAGATGCCACTGGTCAGACAGTGACTCTGAATGACGCCGCTTCAGGCTTAGTTTTAACCAGTACCGGGACCACAACTCTACCTACCTGGCAAACTCCTGCTGCCGCGACAAATTTGGCTGGTGGCACAGCTGGTGCAATTCCATATCAAACAGCTCCAAGCACAACAACATTTTTATCAATCCCGGGTGGCACTTTACCTTATCACTTAACTACAACTGGAGGTTCAACAGCACCAGTATGGACTAATACAATTCCAATCAAAAGGATAGTATTAACGCTTGCTAGTAGTACACCTTATGTTCCTTCGGCAACCTGTGTATTTTTCACAGTTACTATGTGCGGCGGTGGCGGTGGTAGTGGATCAATTATTGGCCCCAATCCTTCTATAACCGGTGGAGGCGGTGGGGGTGGCGCAGTACGCGCTATTTATCTGAATACTCTTGCTTCTTATCCATTTGTTGTTGGCATAGGAGGAGCAGCTGGAACTGCTGGAGGAGCAGGGGGTAATGGCGCAGCTACACTATTTGCTGGTGGA
>CANCKZ010000057.1 GCA_947378695.1 Rickettsiales bacterium | reverse complement strand
CTTCATAAACAAGCTTGCAAGGAATTTCTTTCCTGATGATTTTTGCAAATATGTTGGTGTTATCGTACATTTTATGAATTAAGAATGGTGTCTGTGTATGATTTCAGTGGTATTTTTTTGCTTTTTTGCTCAATTTCAACGAACGATATTTCGTGTTTTGTGCAAAACTCCAAAGCCGCCGCCCTTGTGTGGAAGTGCATTTCCTTTTGTTTTATTGTGGAACTTGCACCGTTCCAAGATGCTGCGTCGTATTTGAACCAAATTTTTTCGTCCGATACAAAACGCAAAGTAAATGAATCCTTTTGTGAGAGACCAGCCTGCATAGGCGATTTACCAATTTGAAATAGAATTGCTTTCATTATATTTTATAAAAATTCCATCATATTTTCCTCGATAATATTCCCCGAGTTAATATAGTTATAATCGGTGATATATTGATTTTGCAAGTCAAGAACTTTTTGATGGTTTTGATATTGGGCAAAATCAAGGGTTAGCTGTGCGGATTTCACTCGCTCCTGTGTGATTTTTTCGATAATTTCATGGTTCGTTGCTGAAATATTGAAGAAAATATTTTTCGTTACAAGCAAAAGCGTGACAAGAATTGGCGTGATCGCAAACGAACCGCCGCTGCATAAAAGAAATTTATCGTTCTTGGAATGGCGATTCACAAACGCACGAAACACTTCACGAGCCCTAACAATGTGCTTCGTAACCTTAATAACCTTCACTTTATATTTTGGTTTTTCCATTTTTGCCTTTTCCATATCAATTTTCGCTTATCAATTTTCGTTATTTTCTTATTTGAGTTTTGCCAAAGAAGCCTTTTTTCACTTCTGGTTTTTCATATATATTTTCGTTGAAAACGCAGACAACATCTGCACCGTTTCTTAGTGTGAAACGAGGGGAAACCGCTTCCATAACTAAATAACTTCCAACCATCCTAAAATTCACGAGAGACTCATAGTTGTTGTTATCCACAAGGAAAATTGCCGGAACCACCCCGCCCTTGTCCTTAAATTCGAAGTATGTAAATTCGCCGTCATCAAATATTTTCACGGGATAAAGGCTGTCTTGCCCTGTTACGGTGTAATTAAAGTTATATTTTTCAGGGTTCAACGCAATATTTGGCAAGATAGATTTGGAGTATCTGCGAATTGTTTTTTGCTCTTCTTCTGTTGGATAGTTGAATTGGTAATAGAATGTATAGCTTTCATCAAAGTCGTTTGATGGCTCTTTTGCATACATTTCAAAGAAATATGTGCGTTTTGTGGTCATTACCGTCATTTGAGTATCAGCATCTGAGGCGATTGGTTGAATGAAAAGCTTGTTTTCTTTGGAAAGAAGTTGCCATGAGTCGTCCTTAGGATTGGTGATTGACTGAACTTTTTCGTCTGCGTCAAATTCGATATATGTTGTGTTATCGTAAAGCGAGACAACCTCATAAACACCGTTTTCCATGAATGGGAAGACTTTGAATCGGGAATCGTGCCCCATTGAATATGCCTTGATAACCTTCTTTCTAAACGCAGTGTTCACTTGTTTTTTATAGATTCCAAGGTCGTTATTTACAAGGTCTTTATTGGAAGTTTCCTGTGCGAAACTTTGAAGATTTACACCAAACACACAAGACAATGAAAAAGAGAATATGGCGAACAAAATATACATCTTTTTTTCCATAAAATAATTCAATTGACATTTATAAAACAGGTTTTTATAAAAATCAAGATTAAATCACATAAGCAATATATGATGCACAATTCAAATAACACACCCGAAATATCTCAAAACAGTTGTAAAGTTTCCGTTCAAATGGAATCCCAAGAAGGCATTGCAATTCAAATTGCATCAGAAAACCAACTGAACCTTCACAGCATTGTTCGTGCTCTTGAAAACTGCGGCATTATTGCATCAAGCGAGGTTTCAAGCGTTGTTGAGGAAAACTCCAAAAGCGTGAATGTATATAACATTTCCGGTGCGTTAAATGTAAAAACTGCGATAAACCTCAAAAATAACAACGAATTTGTTGATGTTCTGGAAAAATCGCTTGTTGGTCAACTTGCACACACAACTTTGAACAAGCTATCGGTTACATCACAAACAAAATTCCGTGATATCCTTCTTCTTCGTGCTTACATTCAATATCTTAAACAAATTCAGTTTCAATTTTCCGAAGATGTTATCAATGATGTCTTTGCGAAAAACCCGCAAATGATCTCCAAAATTGTTGAATATTTTTACACAAAATTCGACCCATCATTCACAAAAGACCGCAAAACCCAACTTGAATCTATCCAAAAAGAAACAGGCGTGCTTTACGCTGCCATTATGGATATTACAGAAGACACAATTTTGCGTCAATTGTATCGCACAATTCAAGCCACAGTTCGCACAAACTTCTTCCTTGGAAAAGATTACATTTCCTTGAAATTTGACTGCTCCGCCGTGCCAAACCTTCCAAAACCCGTTCCATTCAGGGAAATTTTCGTCTACTCTTCAAAATTTGAAGCATTGCATTTGCGTTTTGGAAAAGTTGCACGAGGCGGACTTCGTTGGAGTGACCGTCCAAACGATTTTAGAACCGAAGTTCTTGGACTTGTCAAAGCTCAACACACAAAAAATGCGGTAATTGTTCCGGTTGGTTCAAAAGGAGGCTTCGTTATCACACAATCCGTTTCACACCTTTCACGCGACGAATACCTTTCATTTGGACAAGAATGTTACAGAAATTTCCTGCGTGGTTGCCTTGATTTAGCCGATAACATTATTTCAAATACCGTTAAAACAAACGATGGAATTGTTATATGGGACGAGGAAGATCCATACTTCGTAGTAGCAGCCGACAAAGGCACCGCAACATTTTCCGACATTGCAAACTCAATTTCCGCAGAATATAACTTCTGGCTTGGCGATGCTTTTGCCTCTGGTGGTTCGAACGGCTATGACCATAAAAAAATGGGAATTACGGCAAAAGGTGGCTGGATCGCAGTTCGCAGACACATGATGGAAATGGGACGAGACCCTCAAACACAAGAATTTACATGCGTTGGAATTGGCGACATGGCGGGCGATGTTTTTGGAAATGGAATGCTTCTTTCAAGGAAAATCAAGCTTGTTGCAGCATTTAACCACATGCACATTTTTGTTGACCCAAACCCAGATTCCGAAAAATCGTTTATTGAGCGTGAACGCATGTTCAATTTACCACGCTCCACATGGGCGGATTACAACAAATCCGTTATGTCACAAGGCGGTTTTGTGTTTGAACGCTCCGCAAAAATTTGCAAACTAACACCGGAAATTAAGGCTCTTTTGGAAATTTCCAGCGATGAAGTTTCACCAAATGAACTTATTGTTGCAATTTTGAAGGCAAAAGTTGACCTTCTTTGGAACGGCGGAATTGGAACTTATGTGAAATCATCAGACGAAAAAAACAGCGATGCAGGAGACAAAGCCAACAATGCAATTCGTATTAACGGGAAGGATCTTCGTGCATCGGTCGTTGGCGAGGGCGGAAATCTGGGATTTACTCAAAAAGGACGCATTGAATACGCAAAAAACGGCGGACGCATTAACACGGACGCAATGGATAACTCTGCTGGTGTGAATTGCTCTGATGTTGAAGTGAATGTTAAAATTGTGCTGAACAAATTGGTGGCGGAAGGAAGGTTGTCTCTTGAACAAAGAAACGAGCTTTTGAACGAAATGACTCCCGAAGTTGAACGCCTTGTTTTGCGTAATAATTCCTTGCAAACACAAGCAATTACAATAACATCGTTCAATCAAAAAATCAAAATTGACGACCAAGAATCCCTAATGAAAAAGCTGACGGTTTTTGCAAATCTTGACCGTGAAAACGAGTTTTTACCATCCACGGAGGAAATGAACGCAAGGAAAAATCGCAAGGATTACCTAACTCGCCCTGAACTTTGCGTGCTTTTTGCATACAGCAAAATATATCTTTATCAGGAACTTTTAAAGTCTTCATTGATAAACGAAAAATATTTCGAGCAAGACCTCATGAACTACTTCCCTCAACAAATGCAGGAAAGATTCAAAGACGACATTGTGAACCACAAACTTGCAAAGGAAATTATTGCAACTTCGGTGAATAACTCGATTATAAACCGTGTTGGAATTACATTTATGAACAACATTTTGGAGGCTCGCCAATGCAAACCTTGCGATGTCATTCGCGCTTACCTCGTTATTCGTGAGATTTTCTCGCTTCGTAAAGTGTGGGCGGAAATTGAAAGTCTGAATTTCAAAGTGCCATTTCAAGTGCAAGTTGAACTTTGTGCAACAATTAACGGCTTCATACACAAGTGTATTCACATGCTTTTGAGTCACCACTTCGCACCGCTTCCAATTACGCAAATGGTGGAAAATATGTCGCCTTGTATAAGCGTTTTGAACGATTTCATCACAAAGCAAACTGAAAAAACAGGCGTTGGTGCTCGTCAAAAATTGTTTGAGGACAAAAACATTCCGTCAGAAATTGCCTTCAATATTGCAAAAACTATTGAAGAAATGCAAATGTTCCAAATGGTTGTGCATAATCACAAGCCGGAAATTCTTGGAAAACAAATATCGGGATACTACGAACTTCGTCAAGATGTCTTTGTGGATAAGCTTTCGCAATGGATTGCAAACATTCCTGTGGAATCTGTGCTTCATAAAAATGCAATTCGTGAATTGGAGCTGAAACTTTACACAAAATACTGCACACTTTCGCAACGGTTTTCACTTCACTACACAACAAAGCAACAGTGGATTGAGGAAAAACAAAAGCAATTGGCACTTTTTGGTAAGTTAATTGAGGACATCGCAAAATCAGAAAAGCAAGATTTCGCCCTCGTTTCCATGGCTGTTGATAAAATTGACATTTTGTAATGGTAATTTTAATTAATGGTGCGTCATCGGTCGGAAAAACCTCCGTCTGTGCGGAGTTGCATCGTCTTTTGCCACATTTTGTGTATTTTGAAACAGATAAACACCTTGATATGCTTGGGGCTGGCTGGTTTAATTTTGAAAGATCACGCATAAAAAAACTTTCAAAAACAATCCCAAGCATCATCAAAACCATTGCCGGTGCTGGAAACGACATCATTTACGATGCCCACATTCCCGAAGCTGAAGAGCTAAAATGGGAAATTGATACCATCGGAAGCGGGATTGTCTCGATTTATTTAAAAACATCGGCGAAAACTTTGCAACAAAGGGAGATTCTACGAAACGATCGTCCAATCGGCTGTGCAATTGCTTCTTTTGAAAGGTTCACATCGGGGAATGGTCACGATTTTATCATCGACACAACCAAAAAAACGCCGCTGGAATTAGCAAATCAAATTTTGGATATCATAAAATGAACTACGATTGCATTGTTATTGGTGGAGGGCACGCCGGAATTGAAGCCGCATGGATTGCCTCCACAATGCTTGAAAGCGTTGCCTTGATTACACTTTCCGAAAAAAACTTGGGGCAAATGTCGTGCAATCCTTCAATTGGTGGCATTGGAAAAGGCATTATTGTTCGTGAAATTGATGCTCTTGGTGGCTTGATGGGAAAGTTGACGGACGATTCCACAATTCATTCCAAGGTTTTGAACGAAACGAAGGGTCCTGCTGTTTGGGGGCCAAGGGCTCAAACTGATAGAAATCTCTACCATCATTCGGCAAAAAAATA
>CANCKZ010000056.1 GCA_947378695.1 Rickettsiales bacterium | reverse complement strand
GACCACCTTCAAATGCACGAACTCCGCCAACACCTGACCTTGCTTTTTGACCTTTCTGACCCTTACCACATGTTTTACCAAGACCAGAGCCCCTGCCTCTTCCAACTCTTTTTCTTTTTTTTGTATTTTTATGTTCAAATAAATCTACTGCTTGTGCAATTACGGACATTTTATAATTTCTAAAAACTAATATATATACTGACTTATAATTGACAAATTTATAAATCAAGGAAAAAATACTAAAATTTATATAAATACTTTTTTTAAAAATATCACTTGACAATTAAAATTTTATTGTTTTCTAAAGTTGCGTCCGTGGGGAATTAGCTCAGTTGGCTAGAGCATCTGCTTTGCAAGCAGAGGGTCAGGAGTTCGAGTCTCCTATTCTCCACCACGAAAAATTTTTTTATAAAAAATGGATATCTCAAAGATCTCATCAGGAAAAAACTTCCCAGAAACAGTAAATGTTGTTATCGAAATCCCTGCGAACACTCCGGGTGTGAAGTATGAATTTGACAAAGAATCAGGTGCGATTTTTGTCGACCGTTTCCTTCAAACTCCAATGCACTACCCAGCAAATTACGGTTTCGTTCCAAACACACTTTCTGGCGATGGCGACCCTGCCGATGTCCTTGTCATTTCCCGCTACAACCTCATTGCAGGCTCGGTTATTGAAGCAAAACCAATCGGCGTTTTGGTTACACAGGACGAAAAAGGCTACGACGAAAAAATTCTTGCTGTTCCATCAAATTCCGTTTCAAAAGAATACGAAAATGTGAACGATTTAACCGATTTACCAAAGCTTATCCTTGACCAAATCCAACATTTCTTCGAACATTACAAAGATCTTGAAAAAGGCAAATTTGTGAAAGTGGAATCTTGGAAAAATGCAAGCGAAGCAAGGGAAATTCTGAAAAAATCCGCAATTGTTAAGTAACTTTTCAGCACAAAGATGAAACTTCAACAATCATCTTTTGCAGGAACTGTTAAGGAATTGCAGGCAAAAAAACAATACAACACCTTCCTTTTTTACGGCAACGAACCAGCACTTATTGGTGAATATGCCTTTGCAATTCGAACGGCATTGAAGGAAACTCACGAGTTCGTGAAAATTTCACCAGACGACACCGACTACCTTTCCCGTGCAACAAACGAACTGTTCACAGATTCCATGTTTGGCGAAAAAAAAGCGGTATACATTGAAAATTACAAGAAGACGGACTATCGCAAAATTACCGAAATTCTTGACAAAATTCAAAGTCACGATGAAAATATTTTCATACTATCCCAAGATTCCACCCTTGAAGCGACAAATTCAATTCGAAAATTGTGCGAATCTTTGCCAAATTGTGCTTGTGTTGGAGTCTACGCCGAAAGTGTTGGCGTTGTGAAATTGCAAATTCAGAATTTGTTAAAGGAAAAACAGATAACTGCTTCCACGGAAGTGATTATGTTTTTATGCGAAACTATAAATCCTTCGTTTGTGACAAGTGAAATTGCAAAAATTGAAACTTTTTTTTTGAGCGAAACAAACAAAACCCTGACACAAGAAATTGCGATGAAATTGGTAAGTCAAAGCACAGATTCCAACATTTTTGAACTGCCTTTGATGATTTTTGAGAAAAACCTGCCTCTTTCCCTTGCAACGATTGACAGCCTCTATAAAAATGACGAAGACCCATTCCCAATATTTTTCGGCATTCAGTCCTACATAAAAAAGCTTTATTCTGTGCAAAATGCAATTGCAAGTGGTGAACAGCTGGAAATGCTCTTGAAAATTCACAGCATTCATTTTTCGCAAGTTGGCACTTTCAAAAAGCATATTGGGCTTTATAACCTGCAATCGTTGAACAAAATTCTTCACTCAATTAATTCAATGGAACGCAACATTCGCTTCGGTAAAGAATTTGCCTTCAACTGCATTAAAAACTTTGCAATGAATTTATGCTAAGGCTTGCTTCATTGGCACTTTTTGCGTTGACACCCTTAGTTTTTATGGAATTTGCCTCCCTTGCAAACATCAACCTTGGTGCTTCAATGAATAACTCTTCAATGAGTATAACCCCAATTGTAACAAATGCGGATAATGAATATACATTTCGTAAAAGCTCGCTTTCGCTTTACGGGCAAAAGTCTATGTTAAAAGAAACTCTGTTTTTCACGGGCAGAACGGAAATTGTGGATATATCACGGGACGCAATAACCGTGAATGGCACTGAAATTGCACAGCAAAAAAGCCAAGGTGTTCGCTCGGTAGACCTCTCCCTCACAAAGTATTTATACACAAAAAGTGGGTGGAGGTATCACGCATTGGCTGGATATAACATTAAGGGGAAGCAGACAGACAGTGCCTTGCAATTCGCCCTTCCAAGCGATGAATACGGCGTAAGCACTGTTGTTATGCGTGCAAAAAAAGCAAAGGGAGTTGTAACTCCAATCGTCAATGGAATGATGGGAATAACCGATGCTGCAATTAAGAAGGTGGAACTTGGCATTTTCTTTGGTAAAAACTACTATTACACCGAAGCAAACGCACTTGTAATTCAGCCAATTTCCAAAAGCATAAGCTTCAAATTCTTTGGCAAAATGCGAAACTATACCCTTGAAAATGATGCAACGGCGTTTATCAACGAACGCAAGGTTATGACAGGCTTAATATTCAAAAACCCACAACACAATTCGTTCGAATTCAATTTGTATAAGGATTTTATCAGCAACGAAATTGGTTCTTCTGTTGGTATTAACTATTTTATTGCAAGGAAAAATTCGGATATCGAAGCAAAAATGTTACATTATTACGAGGGGAAGTATGTGAAAAAACAGAAAAGCGGTAAATCTGCTGATGACAAACGAAAAGAAGTTGAACAAATGGTTGATGACATTTTGGAAGAGCGTGGGTTTTAGGTGTGAGTACTTTCAAACACGCTCAAAAGCTCCTCTGGTGTTAATTCGCTTGGGCGTTTTTTCGCAAATTTTTCTTCGATTGTGAAATCAAAAATGGTAGAAAGCATTTTGCGGTTATAAGAAAAAGCCCTGTGCAGAAATTTCCAGTATTGGTCAATATTTGGAAGTTGTTTTTTTGGTGAAATTTTCACAACCGCAGAAAGCACATTTGGTGCTGGGGAAAAACAAGCTTGTGGCACGGCACAGATTTTCTCAATTTCGCAAAATGTTTGAAAGAAAATCCCCAGTTGATGGTAGTTTTTGCTCCCGTGTTTTGCCGTAATTTTTTCAATAACATCGCTTTGAAGCATGACTACCATTGAATTTATTTGCGAAAGAACCTCCGTTCCAATTCGAACAAGAATCTTCGTTCCAACATTATAAGGCAAGTTGGAAACTATCACCGTGTTTGTGTTTGCAATTGCGTTGAAATTGAATTGAAGAGCGTCCGCATTTATGAAATTCGCATTTACATGGGTGTTTGCGAAAAAATCGGCAAGTTTCCGGTTCAATTCCGCATCTTTTTCAACGCCTGTAAAATTTTGCGTTCTGTTTAGTAGGGAGAATGTCAGCGAACCTAAACCCGTGCCAATTTCAATAATATTCGTGCTTTCGTGAACATCAAAGCACGAGGCAATTTTTTCAATTATTTCGCCGTTTATCAGAAAATTCTGCCCGAAAGATTTCTTCGCGATTCTTTTCCCTTCCAATGCTATGCCTTGAAGAAATTGCGTTTGGTTAATTGGTTTATTGGTGGCTTGATTGGTGTTTTGCTCTTTCATTGTGTGCATTTTATTTGTGTATTATTTTGATAAAACCCCATTTTTTCCATATTTTGAACCTCATTCACTAAAATGTCACGAAATTCCTCCATGCTTGTGTTAAAACCAAGAGACCTCACCGAACATACGCCAAAATCTGAAATTCCACAGGGGATAATGCCGTTAAAATGCTCCAAATTTGGGCAAATGTTAATCGCCACGCCGTGGGTTGTCACCCCTTTGGAAAACTTCACACCAATTGCCGCAATTTTTTGCTCAGTTTCGCCGGTTTTCACCCAAACACCAATGCGGTCCTTCCTTTTTTCGCCAATAATTCCAATTTTTGCAAGGGAATTGATAATAATATCTTCAAGACAACTCACAAAACAGCGAACATCGGGAATTTTGACCGCACGATTTTTCAAATTCAGCACAAAATAACACACTTGCTGACCAACTCCGTGATATGTAAATTTTCCGCCTCGTGTTGTCTTAAATGTTGGGATTGCGTTGGTTAGAAGGTCGTCATAATTCGCGCTAATTCCAGCGGTATAAACCGCCTCGTGTTCTAAAAGCCAGATAAACTCCTCCGCTTCACCACTTAAAACCTGTGCGTGGCGTTGTTGCATTAATTCCATTGCGGTTGAATATTCAACGGGCGTTGTGCTGATCTTAATTTCCATGGTTTGTTCACAAATCAAAAATATTACACACTGTGTAAAATAAAAATTCAATGAAATTTATTATAGGCGTTTTCAAGAACGGAATTGCTCACTTTCAAATACTTCTGCGTAGTCTTCAACGATGAATGCCCAAGAATTTCCTGAATAACCTTGATATCGCCGCCGTTTTCAAGAATATGCGTTGCAAACGAGTGCCTTAGTGCGTGGGGAGTGAGCGACTTTGGAAGACCCAGAACATTTCTTGCATGGGCAATAATTTCTTGAAACATGCGTGGTGTGAATTTTTTGCCCGTTTTGCTTAGGAATATTGGCATTTTGTGCATTGGAATTTTGCTTTGCGTTGTGTGGGCTGTTGTGATATCCTTTGGAATTTTGGTTATGTATCGTGAGAGTTTCTCAAAAACTGTTTTGTGAATTGTAATAATTCGCTCTTTTTCACCCTTTCCCATTATGCGAACGGAAAGGTCGCTTCTGGAAATTGAGCTGTGATTAAGAGAAAGTGCCTCGGATATCCTCATTCCCGTGGAGTAGATTAAGTAACACAAGGCTTCATTTCGCAAGCCCTCCCATTCAAGTGCCTCAACTTCACGCACAATTTGGGTTAGCTTTGGGAATGTGTCTTGCTCGATCGCCCGTGGAAGTGTTTGCTTAATTTTTATGTTGCGAATTTTGAAAATTCCAGCATTTGTTTTGCCAAATTTTTTTTGAGTGAACTTAAAAAAAGACTTCAACGCCGAAAGCTTTCGTGCAATTGTTGAAAGTTCCATACCGTCAGATTTCTGCTTGTGCAAAAATTGCTGAATTTGGCTTTGAGTGATTGTGTAGATTGACTCCTCGTTAGTTCCAGCGAAATGTTGGAAGAAAATTTTGAGGTCAGATTCATACGCAACAATTGTATTTTTCGAAAGCCGTTTGGATTCCAAAAAAGCCAACCACTGCGTAAGTTCCTTTGCAAACAACATTTGCAATTTTATTTAATGTTGTTTTAGATTGTTGCTTCTGCGTATGATGTGCACATTTCGGAGCCGCCTGTCATTGCCGAAACGATTTTTGGAGCACCAAAAATTGCACCAATACCAAGGGCAACCGCAATAACTAAACCCCATGTAATTTTACCCATGAAAAGCCCAACACCAAGTGCCACAATTGCAAACACCGCCGCCATTTTACCAACGGGACCATTGAAGATTTTGTATCCATTGCACATTGCGTCCGTCATTGCTGCTGCAAACACTTGCTCACGAACAATAAAAGAGAAGAAAATCAAAGAAAGAAACCAAATAGTTCTGTTTTGCATATCCTGTAAAAATATAAATTTATATCACAAGCACAAAGTTCATTTTTTCATTTGTCAAGAATTTTTTTGTTAGCAAATTCCCTGTGT
>CANCKZ010000055.1 GCA_947378695.1 Rickettsiales bacterium | reverse complement strand
ACGCACGAATGTTCCAGTGATTCGCAGATGGATTTATAAGCATCGGCGTGATGGGTGTATTTTCCAATAACAGCAATTGTGATTTTATTTTTTTCTTTTTTTGCGTGTTGAAGTTTTGCCGTGTATTGTGTGAAGTGGTCAAGATTTGGATTTTTTTCTTCGGTAATGCCAAAATGTTCCAAAATAACCTTGTGCATATTTTGTTCAAGGTATAGTGGTGGAATTTCGTAAATTGATTTAACATCAAGACCTTCAAAAACAGAATCTTCGTTCACATTGCAAAAAAGGGCGATTTTCCTACGGTTTTCTTTACCAATATGCACGGACGACCTGCATAAAAGTGCATCAGGAGCAAGACCAATGGACATCAATTCCTTAACGGAATGCTGGGTTGGCTTGGTTTTAATTTCCTTTGACGGGGCTAGATAAGGGACGTAAGTTAAATGCACGAGCATTGTCTTATTTTTATTTTTCTGACGAATTTGGCGAATTGTTTCAAAAAATGGCAGGGCTTCAATATCCCCAACTGTTCCGCCGATTTCACAAATTACGAAATCCGCTTTTTTGGGATTACTTGTGATGAAATCTGAAATAAGATTAGTAACATGCGGAATTGTTTGAACTGTTTTTCCAAGATATTTCCCTTGTCTTTCGTTTTGGATTAACTGCTGGTAGATTTTTCCCGATGTAATATTGCTTTCTTTTGAGGTCAAAATGCCCGTGAAGCGTTCGTAATGACCAAGGTCAAGGTCGCATTCTCCGCCATCGTTTGTAACGAAAACCTCACCGTGTTCAACGGGGTTCATTGTGCCTGGGTCAATGTTTAGGTAAGGGTCAAGCTTTTTGAGTGCGATGGAGTATCCCATAGATTTCAAAATTGCACCAATTGAAGCAGTTGTTATGCCTTTTCCAAGGGAGGATACGACTCCGCCTGTGATAAAAATGAATCGTGTCATAATATGTTTTTTTCAATCAAAACCCTTTGTGGGAAAAATCAAGAAGTAATTCACAAGAACCCTATAAAGTTCTGCATGCGTGGTTGAAGTCTCTCATATTTTGTGATGTTGGTAAAATTTCGCCGTTTTCAACATAAAGTTCAATTGATTTCAAAAGCTTTGTCTTGAACGCATCAATTTTTTCTTGTGATATCTCAAATTCCACATTTTTCTTAACACTGTGTTCAAGAAATGTATAGTTTCCAAACATTTGCTGCGAAGCGTGGTTGTTTTTGATTAATGCCATTGCGGGAATGAGTAGCTGAATTTTTTCAAGATTCTTTATGGAGTTTTTTGTGAAAGAGGTTGCTGAACCGCTTTTGTAATCGTAAATTGTTGCTGAATTTGGGAGTATATCAATGCGATCCGGCTTTGCGGTAATTATCCACTGAGTTTCGCCGTTTTCAACCGTTGCAAACATTCCCTGAATTTCAACATTCGTTGTGCGTGTGTGTGCATTTTGTGAAAGCTCTCCAAGAATCTTCAAAAGGGATTTTATATAAAAAACCTTAAAGCCTTTGAATTTTCCGCCATTTTCCTTTTGAAGGGCGTTTTCTGTGTAGGCTGTGTAATTAAATTGAGGATTTTTGATAATCTCCTTCGTTGCAAATTCAAGAATTGCGTGCAGGAAATTCCCAATTTCAAGGGAAATTTGTGTGGTATATTGCACCGCTTTAATGCCTTTGATGTATTGATAATAGAACGTGAGCGGGCTTTCAAATAATGTTTCAATTTGAGTCGCAGACAAGGTTCGTGGCATTTGCGTTTTGGAAATTGCAAGCTGGGCGTTGTTGTTTGTTTTGCGAACGCTTGGCGGTGTGTGTGCAAATATTTGCGTGATACCATCAAATGGGGAATTTTGCCCCGTGAATATGATTTTCGTTGCAATGGTTTGAATAATGTTGGTGGAAATATCTGGCGTGCCAAAGCCGTAATACGCACGCATTCCGCAGGAAAATATCACATTGCCCGTTGGTTGAGTTGCGTAGGCGGAAGTGAGGATTATTGCATCAAATTGTTGGAAAAGAACGGTGCGTAAGTTGCAAATTTTAATGTTGGACTGCATCACAACCTCCCATAATTTCCACGATGTTGCAATGTGCATTATTATGCTTTTTTCCACGGTTAAACCATCAAAACCATTGATTTCCTTCAAAACGAAGTGCTTGAACTGTAAAAATGTTGGAAATTCGCCTTTTGTTGTGTGAATTTCGGTTTTGCAATGTTCAATATGTGAAAAAATATCCATCACTGTCGTTTTCAATATCGCAGATTTCCTTGGAAATAATTGCAAAAATCCATTCCACAATGAGTGTTGTGATATTGTTTTATTCACAATTGAATAAAGTATCTGCTTTTTTGTATCGCTTGTAACTTTTAGAAGTGGAAGCATTTTTTCTGGCTTTTGTTCAAAAATTGCAATGAACAGTTTAATCAAGGCGTTGCTTTCAATTGATGTTGCAATGCTGTGCTGGTGTTTTATGTTGTTGTGGGTTAGTGCTAGGGAAATTTTCTTGCCAAGTGTTTCATCTTCGCAGATAATACCAATGCTTGGAGCCGAGTTACTTGCTTGCGTGCCACCCTGTAATTCCTTCAAAACAAGCTGGGCAATGGTCATTTCCTCGCTTAAAGTGGAGGTTGCATGCACTTTTAATTGGTTTGGTTTGTCAGGGCTTTGCTTGTTATTACTTGCCGCCGTTTCAATTTTGAGGTTATGAAATTCGTTGAAACAATCGGAGGAAGCATTGTAGTTTTGAATAAAAACCGTTGTTGGAATTTCTGATGATTTCAAGCTTTTGATGCAATTGAGAAGAATTGGCGAGCGGTTGAAATCGTGCAGAATGTTTATGTGAATTCCATTGTTTTCACAGTTTAATATTATGCTTGCAAGGGCGTTTTCTTGTGTTGCGTAATATGGAACCATTTCGCTTGATTGAATCCAGCTGTTAAGTTCTTCCCAAATTTTTACAAATAAATTAATATTTACCTCTTTTTGAAGGGATATTGTTGCTGGTATATTGTTAATTATTTGGCGTGGTGTTATTGAGGAAGCGTATAAATTTGGAAGTTCGCCAATTATTGCACGAGTAAATGTTGAAGCGTCCAGTTCGTTTGAAATGTGGCGTGCTGTTATTTCAAAAACCTTGGCAAATATTACATTTCGTGAAATAACTTGATTTGCAGGCGTGGTGTTTTCAAGAGTGTCACCCTCAATTGTGTCGTCTTCAAGTAAGCCTTCGATTGATATTATTTTTGGAATTATGCCGGTTTGAATTTCGCCTGCAATAGCATTTGTGAGTGGGGAAATGCACGATTTTTCCGGAACGATTATTATGTATTGATTGGAGTTTATTTCAATTATGCGTTTTGCACATGTTGCAATGAAGTTGCTTGTTATATTGACAACCTTCATCATTACCTCATTAATTCAATTGCAGATGATAGTTCGTTGGATTTCTCGGTTGACTCTTCACTTGATTTTGCATTTTTGGTTTTTGCCGAATCGCTTTCGTTGACATCGCCACCAAGGGCAATTAGCAAAGCGTTTTTATTTGGCACAAGTGTTTGTGGAACTTTAAGCTTTTGAAGCTTTCCCGTTAATGTTTGCACAAATTTTGCATAGACTTCATTTGTTATTACATTTTTGCCATTAAGAACTTCAAGAACAGTTACCGCTTTTGAATAGGCAACAAGGGATTGGCTTGCGTTTAATTTGATGGATAGAATTTCTTCAAGCAATTTTGGCAGAACTTTGTATTGTTCTTCGTGAATTGTGATATCAACAATTTGCATTAGGGCAAGAACTTCGAGGAGTCCATTTGAGGAGTTATAGACAGCTTCGAATTTTTTCAGTGCGGAAGCGTGGTTGTTTTCGGTAAGTTCACTTGCGGCGGTAAGATATTGCACAAGAAGGGCTTCGTTTTTTTTGTGGGATTTATCGATGAAATAAAATGTGATGAATGTTGCTATGAAAATGGCGGCTGCTATTATTGCCAGTTTCTTTACATTTCGTGCGATGTATGGAAGGATTAGGTCTGAAACGATTATTGATAATGGGATTTTGATTTTCATAGTTACGCCTTCGTGCGGTGAATAATTATTCCATGTTTTTGGAGGCCGAGAGCGGAATCGAACCGCTGGTGAAGGCTTTGCAGGCCCTTGCATTACCACTTTGCTACTCGGCCACTTTCAAACAATATAAGCTTTGAAAATAAGAAATCAAGTATTATTTTTACAATAAATAATTAAAACTTCCCCACCAACCTTCTGCCAAGCAAAATTCCATATCTTTCGGGGTATATATGCGCAATGTATGACACCAAGAACACAAAGGCAAGTGAAATGGCGTAAGCAAGTGCCAAGTGCATTCCATTATTCACAAAGGCTGAAATTGAAAAGTATGCAATTGTGTGAAGGAGATATAGCGGATATGAAATTTCGGCAAATGTGTTTAACAATTTTGGGGTTTTGGTAATTCTGTTTTGCAATGTGAAGAGGGTAATCCAGATTGACAGGGCGATTATGTGTGCTGTGTTTGGTTTTGCTATCAAAAAAAGTGCGGTGCAAATAACGAACAACTCCCGTTTTTTCCATTTCAACCTTCCTTTGTGGTAAAGGTAAAACGCAGTGCCAATTGGTAACATGAAAAATTTGCTGCCAAACATAAACAGATTCTGCCAGCTTAACACAACGCCAATTGCGGCAATTATGAGTATATGCAACATTTGCAAGCTTTGGTGTTTTTTGCGAAGTAAAAAAAAATGTTATTGCTGTTATTATATAGAAGTGAAATTCTAATATTAGAGTCCAAATAACCGTTTTCAACACGGTGCTTGAAGAATCGAAGCGTTCCTTGTAACCAAATGGCATAACAATTGTTTCAAGAATATTGAAGTTGTATGTTGAAATTGGTTCGTTTATGTGGTTGGCGTAAAGCGATGTTGCAACGAAGTGGATTAAGATTGCAAATAAAAGAACGGGATACAGACGAAAGAAGCGTTGAATGAGAAACTTGAACGAGCCATATTTTTCAATTGAAATTGGAATGACGAAGCCTGAAATTAGAAAAAACAGACCAACGCCAATTTGCCCAATATCTTTTGGAGACCATAGGATTGTCTCCCAAAATGGGCTGAAATAATTTCGCAGTCCATCAAATGGAATTATGTGCATTTGCTCGCTGAATATGGTTGCCTCCCTGAAAGTTACCATTTGGAATAGGTGGGAGTAGAGAACTATTATTATGGCGAGGGCTCTTAAAATTACAACAAAGGAAAACATTTTTTCTGCGAAAATATCAGTATAAAAAATTGTTTTACCGGAAATTGTTGTGTCAAGATAAAAGTGGCAATAATGCCATTTCTTGATATACCCTTCGTTGATATTTTCCTTGATATTTTTTTTATATTTGCATAGATACAATAAAATTAAAAAAATAAATACAATGATATCAACGGTGCAAGAAATTATTGAGGAAGCAAAAAATGGCAGACCGTTCATTCTGATGGACGATGAGAATCGTGAAAACGAAGGAGACATCGTAATTCCCGCACAATTTGCAACACCGCAGGCAATTAATTTTATGATAACCCACGCGCGTGGACTTGTTTGCCTAGCTTTGCAAAAAAGCCGTGTTGAAGAATTGGGGCTTAACCTTATGTCCAAAACAAACGGAACAAAGTTCGAAACCGCATTCACAACTTCAATTGAAGCAAAAGATGGCGTAACTACTGGAATTTCAGCATCGGATAGGTCAAAAACAATCTTAACCGCAATTTCCGGAAAAAGGGAGGATA
>CANCKZ010000054.1 GCA_947378695.1 Rickettsiales bacterium | reverse complement strand
TGGTCTTGAAGGTGTTTTTGAAGGTGTGGACGAAAATTTTTGCGTTATTTTGGGGACTAACGAAGGCAAAAAAATTGTGACATTTGGTGATGTTTCCTAGCAATTCATAGAGATTTCACAGCTTTGCAGATTGTCCAAGCTTGCGAATGAAATCCATTGGCACTTTGAAAAATCCAAGAGTGCCACTAAACCCGCCAACAATAACCACAACTTGCGTTTCGCCATAATTCAACGCCTTAATTTCGCACAGAATTTCGCTGAAATTTTCAAGCTTTTCGGCATTAATTTCCACTTTTTTTGAGTGCAAAAACGAAGCATCAACCACCTGTTGCACTTGATTATTATTCTGCGTTTCAAACTTTGCGTTGCTAAGTTCACGGGGTTTTTCATCTTTTTTTTGCCAGAATTTCTTTGGCGATGCACCTTTGAATTCTTGAATTTTGCTGTCGCTTTCAATTGATGCAATGTCGTTCACAATTAACCTTGCATTGCCAGATTCATGCCGTGAAGCGGAAATATTCATAACAATCACCTTGCCAACTTCTAAAATATCACGGTTTTTTTCGATGATATCATCCTTAAAAATGGCAACTTCAAAAACGCCGGTAAGGTCAGAAATATGCAAGAACGCAAACCTTCCACGAGTACCACTCCTTTGCTTCAAAATGCTAATAACACCAGCCATTTTGATGGTAATTTCACTTGTGTCCTCTGGTAACATTTCGCCAACTTGTGTGAATGATTGAATGCGATATCGCTCAATTTTTTCTGCGAAATTTGTTAACGGGTGGGAGGATAAATAAAACCCAAATGCGTCAAATTCAGCAAGCAAAGCCTCGTTAGCAGAAAACCTTTCCGCTTGTTTCATTGTTGGGCGAGTTTTCACTTCGGCATCACCAAAAAGGGAAAACTGGGAATCATCGCCCTTTTCCTTTTCGCCATAGCTTAAAATTATTTGAATATTCTGCAAAATTTCGTTTGTGTTTGGGTGAAGTTTTAAAAAACCTCCTGCTTTTGCAAGTCCTTCAACAACTTTTTTGTTTGAAAACTTCGTTCCAAGACGCTCCGCAAAATCAAAGACATCAGTAAAGTTTCCGTTTTTTCGCTCTTCCTCAATTTGACTCGTCGCCATCTCTCCAACGCCTTTAATGGCTGAAAGTGCGTATTCAATTTTGCCATCAACAATTTTGAAGAATGTGCCAGATGTATTAACATTTGGCGTGATGAATTCAATTCCACACTGCCTTGCTTCTGCGATGAAAATGTTAAGGTTATCCGTATTGCCAATATCAAGATTCAAAAGTGAAGTGTAAAATTCCAGCGGGTAATGTGTTTTTAGGTAAGCAGTTTGGAAGGATATCACGGAATAAGCTGCTGCGTGTGCTTTGTTGAAACCATAGCCTGCGAATTTTTCCACAAGGGCGAAAATTTCTTCAGCTTTTTTTGTTTCAACGGCATTTTTTTTGGCACCATCAATGAACTTTGTTTTTTGACGCTCCATTTCGTCTTTGTCTTTTTTACCCATAGCGCGACGAAGCATATCCGCTTCACTGAAGCTGTAACCTGCAAAAACTTGGGCAATTTTAATAACTTGTTCTTGATAAATAATAATTCCATAAGTGCCTTTAAGGGTATCTTCAAAAAGTAGGTGAGGATACTCAATTTTTTCCTTGCCGATTTTCCGTAAAATGAATGATGGAAGGTTTTCCATTGGTCCGGGGCGGTTAAGGGAGGTTAAGGCGATAATATCATCAATTGTGTCGATTTTCATTTGTCGCATTGCGTCTCGTGGAATGGCGGCATCAAGTTGGAAAACGCCTTTTGTTAATCCATTTTGTAAAAGTTCAAAGGTTTTGGCGTCATCAAGTGGAATTTTATTCAAAATGATTTCAATACCTGTGTTTTCTTTCACTAAAATACACGCTTTTTTTATTACTGTAAGCGTTTTTAAGCCAAGGAAATCGAATTTTACCAAGCCTGCCATTTCAGCCATTTTCATGGAATAGCCAACAGCTGGGAGTTCTTGATCTTCGGATTTTGTCAAAGGAACAGATTTGCGTAAGTCTTCATTGCTTATGATAATTCCTGCTGCGTGGGTTGAAGTATGGCGAACCAAACCTTCAAGCGTCATTCCGATATCCAGCAAATTGGCAATCATGTCATCGCTGGATTTCTGTTCTTGTAAGTCTTTATCCATTTCAATTGCTTGTGAAAGCGTTACGGGAGCGGTTGGGTTGAATGGAACCATTTTGCAGATTCTATCAACAACAATATATGGAATTTGAAGAACTCTACCGACATCTTTTAACACGGCACGGGCTTGTAATCTTCCAAATGTGACAATTGAAGCAACCTTTTCGCTTCCATATTTTTGCTGAACATAGTCAATCACTTTGTGGCGTTCTTCTTGGCAAAAGTCGACATCAAAATCGGGCATTGATACTCTTTCCGGGTCAAGGAATCTCTCGAAGAAGAGTCCGTAACGGAGTGGATCGAGGTCGGTTATATAAAGTGAATAAGCGACCAAACTACCAACACCAGAACCCCTGCCCGGACCAACAGCAATATTATGGGATTTGCTCCATTTGATGAAATCGGAAACGATTAGGAAGTATCCATCAAAGCCCATTTTGGAAATAATGCCAATTTCGTATTCAAGGCGATTTGTATAATCTTCTTTGGAAAACCCTTTTGTCATTCCAATATCTAAAAGGCGTTTTTCAAGCCCTGCCCTTGCTTGAGTTTGAAGTTCGAATGCTTCGTTTTCGGCAAACTTTGGCATTATGGGTGGTGATGGTTTTGGGTAGTAATTGCATTTTTCCGCAATAAAACCCGTGTGCTTAATGGCAGTTTGAACATCAGCAAACAGTTTGGCAAATTTTTCTTCCGCCTTAAAATTGTGATTCGGCGTGAACATTTGCCTGTCTTCCTCAATTGTGAAGCGACCCGTTTTCACGCACAGAAGGGCATCTTGCGATGGGAAGATTTCCTCGCTTTCAAAATATGAAGCATTAGTTGCAACAAGTGGAATCTGACTTTCACAGGAGAATGTTATGAGGTCTGCCTCTTTGTTAACCTCATCAGGTTCATTTGTGAAGCGTGAAACTTCGGCGAAAATATCCCCATTTGCAAACAACAATTGCACAGCTTTCAAAACCTCAACATATGGCGAAATTGCGATTATCCCTCCGCAATATTTTTCCAAAATTTCAATTGGCAGATTTCCACTTCCGTTTATGGCAAATTCTGAGTTTGTGATTTGAAGAATGTTGGCGTAGCCCTCTTGGTTTTTTGCGTATATCGAAATTTCCCCAAGTTCACGGTTAAGTTTGTGAAGCTTCATCGTTACACCAATGATAGGCTTAATGCCATATTTCACACATTCGTTGGAAAATTCAAGCGAACCAAAAAGGTTTCCATCATCACAAATTGCAATTGATTGCATGCCGTGTTTTTTTGCAATAGCAACAGATTCCTTAATTTTCAGTGTGCTTGTGCAAATTGAATATTCACTTTTCAGTTTTAAATGCGTGTACATTCGTGCAGTTTTTTATATGCAATATTCCTGCCAAGTGCGGAAATTAAAGTAAAGTCTTTTTTTTTGGTTAATGCTTTTTTTTCCATTAATGTTTTTTTTACTATTGAAGATTTTTTTGCGTCACTCCATTGGTTAGAGTTCAAAAATCGAAACATTGCTTCGCTGCCGCCTCGTTTAAGAAAATTTTTTTTTCTTTTCCATTTTGTGGAATGTAAAACGATGGCTCCGTCGTAATTTTTTTCAAGGTGTTTTTCAAAAAGCAGAGGAACCTCAAAAAATGCAACACTGGAAAACCGCCTTGCCTTGCGTTCAAATTCTTGCATCATTTTGTGAAGTTTGGGGTAAAGAATTGCTTCCAAACTTTTCAGTGCGGCTTTATTGTTCGTTATAATTTTTACCAGCTCCTCTTTTGAAAATATTTCCATGTTAAATTTTTTTTTTATTTCGCAAAGTGTATCACTTTGATGATACAAAACACGAATTGCTTCATCGCAATTGAAAACGGGAAAGCGTTTGGCAATATGCCTTAAAACCGTTGTTTTACCGCAGGCAATTGAACCGGTTATTGCGATTTTCCTCATTTATCCGTGAAAACCTCATCGAACAATTTCCAAAGCAATGTGCCATTTGAAGCCTTGACCAAAATGTTTTGATACGCGGCCGCAAATGCGGAATTTTCTAGCATAAATTGTTTTAGTGCTTCATAGTTTGGAAAATATTTTGCATTTGGAACGGAAACATTTGCGAAATATTCGCCCACCAAAATGGCATCAAACCCTGTTAAAAATGGACTAAGCGACTTGTGAAATGCTTGCGAATCATCGCCAAGTTCACGAATATCCCCAAGAATTACCAGCTTTGAGCCATCAAGTTTGTGAAGGTTTGCTATCGCATTTTGCATTGATGTTGGCGATGCGTTATAGCTTTCGTCGATAATCCTCACGCCATTCCACCAAACAACTTCCCCACGACCCTTCAATTGCGGAAGGGAAATTTCTGCAATATTTTTCCCCAGAATGCTTTCAATCGTTAAAATTGCAAGGCAAAACATTTCGGTTTGACCCTCCGAATAAATCGCTTCCACAGTAAAATTCCGTGAATTATATTCAAAAATGGTTTTTTCGTTGATATGTGAAATTTCTTGTTTTGCATTAAAAACGCAAATTTCATTTTGTGAATATTTTTCCACTAAATTGGAATTTTTGCTAAATCTTTGGAAAAGTTCGTGAGTTATGAATAGTTTGAATTTCATATCGCCAGATGCAACCTCAAACTTTGCTTCAAGAATGCCTTCAAGTCCGTTATGGAAATTTCCAACATGGTTTTCCTTTGCGTTTGTTATTATTCGAAAATCGCACGGTGCAATGTGGATTAACTCCGCAATTTCGCCAGAATGATTCATGCCCATTTCAAGCACAAGAAATTCACAATTCAGCGGGCAGTTAAGAATTGTGATTGGAACGCCAATATGGTTGTTATAATTGCCGAAATTTGCAAATGTTGTGCCGTGCAAATTCAGCGTGTTTGCGATTAACTCCTTCGTTGTTGTTTTTCCAACAGAACCTGTCACAGCAATGGTTTTCGCACCTTTGAGTTTTAGTATCTTGAACTTTTCCGCAGCAAGTTCTTGGATAAATTTCAGGGAATCTTCAACCACAATGTTGAATTTTGAGGTTGCCTCAAAGTTATTTGGCAGGGTTTTTAGTGTGAAATTTTGCACTCCTTCAATTTCCGCTTGCGAAATTACACCAATTGCCCCATTTTCAAAAGCACTGTGTATGAAATCCGTGCCTGATCTTTCCCCGCCTTCAAGTGCAACGAAGATTGAATCGCTTTTGCAGTGTCGGCTGTCGAATTTAAAGCTTTTGTTGAGGCTAAATTGAAGGAAGTTTTGCATTATCAAGGGTGTCTAAATTAATATCCATTGCGTCCAGTTTATATTCCTGTTTTGTTGGTTGAGGCTCGCCCTTTCCGCCACTGTTTGCTGGCTGTTTTGCACCGCCATTCCCGCTGCCATTTCCGCCACCCTTGGTAATTTGAAGGTCTGGCACGCTTAAATCCACGCCAGATTTCTGCTCCACATTTGGCGATGAAGAACCCTCAACATGTTTAGGCTGAACATCCGTGGTAACATTAGTTGTTGCGGTTGCGTTCTGCGTTTTTTCTGTCGCAGGTTTTGCCACTTGTTTTCCAGCCTGAATACCAACTTGCTTCCCCCCTTTTGCAATTTTAATTGTTGCATCGCTTGGTTTCGTTTCTGCATCGCTTGATGGTGTAAATTTTTCCAGCAATCCCTT
>CANCKZ010000053.1 GCA_947378695.1 Rickettsiales bacterium | reverse complement strand
GAAATTATCATTGACTTGAAATAATGAAATTTATTTGACATTTATATTTTCCCGCATTTTGAACTTTCATAACTTTTCAAAGTTCTATGCAGCAAGGTCAAATTAAAAGAAACGCACTTCTTAACGAAATAGACATTCAAGTTTTCAACGCAATAGAATCCGAAAAGGTTCGACAAGAATACGGCATTGAACTTATTGCTTCGGAAAACATTGTTTCCAAGGCGGTAATGCAAGCACAAGGAAGTGTTTTAACGAATAAATATGCGGAAGGATATGCAGGGAAAAGGTATTACGGTGGCTGTGAAAATGCTGATACGGTGGAAATTCTTGCAATTAAACGCTTAAAACAACTTTTTGGAGCAAACTTCGCAAATGTTCAGCCGCATTCCGGTGCAACGGCGAATCAATGCGTTTATTTTGCATTTCTAAAAGCTGGCGATACCATTATGGGACTTGCCCTTGATTGCGGCGGACACCTCACCCACGGTGCGAAAATGACGCAGTCCGGTCAATATTTCAACTCAATTGATTACCGCACAAACGAACACGGATTGATAGACTACGATGCTCTTGAAAAACAAGCTTTGGAAGTTAAACCAAAAATGATAGTTGCAGGCACATCTTCATATTCACGCATTTTGGATTGGAAACGCTTCCGTGAAATTGCGGATAAGGTATCAGAACTAAACGGTGGTTGCATACTTATGGTTGATATGGCACATGTTGCCGGGCTTGTTGCAGGCGGGCAATATCCAAACCCAATGGAATATGCTCATGTTGTAACATCAACAACTCACAAAACTTTAAGGGGACCTCGCGGCGGAATAATTCTTTGGAACGACGAACATTTTACAAAACAAATTAATTCTGCGGTTTTCCCGGGTTCAATTGGGGGACCTCTAATGCACATAATTGCAGCAAAGGCGGTGGCTTTTGGTGAAGCTCTTGAACCATCATTTCAAGATTATGCAAAAAATGTTGTTTCAAACGCAAAAACCCTTGCAAAAACATTGGTTGACCGTGGCTTGAACATTGTTACAGGTGGAACGGATTGCCACCTTTTAGTAGTCGACCTCACTCCATATGGCGTAACAGGAAAGGCAGCTGAAAAACTTCTTGAAAAAGCACATTTAATTTGCAACAAAAACGCCATACCAAGTGACCCTAATTCCCCATTTGTAACATCGGGCATTCGTCTTGGTTCTGCGTGTGGAACGACTCGTGGTTTTGCTGAAAAAGAATTTGTGCAAATTGGCAACTGGGTTGCTGATATCCTTAAAGACGGCAGCGATGAAAATATCACTCGCATTGCTTTGGAAGTGAAAGACTTGTGCAAAAAATTTCCAATTTATAACTAAACAATGGGAATGTTATCGCAAATTATAAACTACACAAAAAAAACCAGCGAACTTAACAAAAGGGTTGTGTTTGGAATTTTGATGATAGCCGTCATTGGTCTTCCAATATTTTTCGGCGGAAGATCTTTTGTTATGATGCTTCTTTGCTTGTGCGTATTGGTTGTTTCGGAATATGTAACGATTATCAAAAATCCAAAACGCCTAACCCTTCTTTTCATAATGCTGGAATTTGTTGGGTTTTATGTTACGAGGGAATCCGATTTTGGGTTGAATAAAGTTGTGTTTATATCGTTCGTAATTGCCTGCTTTGATACAACCGCCTACTTCACAGGAAAAGCCGTTGGAAAACATAAACTTTGCCCAACAATTTCCCCCGGAAAAACAATCGAGGGCTTCCTTGGTGGCATTATTTTCACAATTGCCCTTTCGTTTCCGCTATACTACCTCCTCAATTGCAAAGTGCAAATAACCCTTTATTTCTGGATAGTCTGCGTTCTGACGATTCTCTCCCAAACTGGGGATATTTTGGAATCTCACTTCAAAAGAAAGCACGGCGTGAAGGATTCTAGCAATCTTATTCCGGGTCATGGGGGAGTCCTTGACCGTTTCGATGGCTATATCCTTGTTTTGCCTGCATTCTTTGCGATAGAACTCCTCTTTAAAATACTAAACATTACACTATTTTAAAAAAAATGAACAAATCTGAACTTCACACGGCACAGCTTCACACAGCACTAGTCATGCCTTTCAAAGATGGCAAAATTGATTACACAAACCTTGATAAACTAATATCATTCCAGCACGAAAACGGCGTTGATGGTATAGTTCTGCACGGCACAACTGGGGAGGCTCCCGCTGTTACACACGAAGAATTTGTTGAATCTTCACACCGTATTCTTGAAAAATGGAAGGGGAAATTGCAAATTACAATTGGAATTAGTCAGGGTTCAACCGCTGATGTTCTGCACAAGCAAAACTCGCTACAAATTCAACCGGATTTCTTCCTTGTAACACCACCTGCGTATTCAAAACCAACGCAAGAAGGCATTTTCCGCCACTTTGAGGCTATATCCAAAAACTCAAAAACTCCAATCATTTTATACAACGTTCCGGGCAGAACAATCGCTGATGTTCAACCGCACACTTTGTTAAGAATTGCTTCCGCATGTAAAAACATTGTTGCAATAAAAGATGCTACTGGCTCTTTTGCAAGATTTTCCGACCAGCAATTCGCTTTTCATAACTTTGAATCGCCATTTAAATTTTTTACAGGAGACGACCAAACCACTCCACACTTCATTCTTTCAGGTGGAAACGGCGTTGTTTCAGTTGTGAGCAATATAATCCCTCGTGAATTTAAGGAAATTGTAGAACTTGCCGGCAAAGGAAACTTGAAAGACTGCATGACAAAATACATGCCATATTTCAACTTAATTCGCTTAATTTTCGTTGAATCAAATCCAATTCCTGCGAAATATGTTATGCACAAAATGGGCTTTTGCGAATTGGAATATCGCCTTCCAATGTGCGAACCGAGTGCAAGTCTTATGAAAGAAATTGACGCAGAACTTGCAAACCTTGGGCTTGTAAAATGAAAATACTACTTGCGTTGCTTTTAATTTTTGCTGGGTGTCGTTCAAAATACGACACATCAAAAGCACTCGATATCCTTCCGAGTGACGAAATTACAATCGATTTTCGCCTCAAAGATATTCCATTTCAAATTGACGAAGCAACGCAAGTAGCAACAATAACAAGTGGCACAAAAATTGTTGCCAAAATTGAAAAATCCACGCACGATGCACAGCATTTCGGCGATGCAATCTTCACTGCCTCAAACAGCAAAATTACCGCACTTTCATTGGAAAATCCTGAAAATAAAATTTCCAAATCGCATAAAATTACAAACCCAATGCTTGAAATTCAAAAGGATTTCGTGCTAATTTTCAATGCAAAAGGCACATTTGAGGTTCTTAAATCGGGCAACAAATCGGGCAATCTTGAACTTGCTTGGTCTGGCAGAGTTGGACTTTCCAACGAAGAATTTCAACGTGAACAAAAACCAAAAACCTTGCGTGAGAGGTTGAACCCCAAGCCTGAAAAACAGGTTTTTACCCTAAGTTCAAGGTTCGTTTGCCAAGAAGAAAACTGTTATGCAATGACGGCGGAGGGAATAATTGCCGTGCTGAATGTTGTGAAAAAGCAAGTGCAAATGGCACAAATTATTGCCCCGCAGGATATCACCCTGCACAATACCTATAAACCAATAATTGCAAACGGAAACATTGTTTTTGCAACCGGAAATTCAGAGTTCATAATTTTCAACATTGCAAAACAAGCCGTGATTGGACAGTCGTCTTTTGCAAACGAGGACACCGCCTCCATGTTTGATATCAACCTTGTGAAGGCGATTTATGCCTCAAACGAAAGCGTTTTGATATCTCACCTCAATGGCGTTTATGCTTTTAATATTATGCAAGGCACCGCCCTTTGGAATAAAAAGTTGAACATAGAAAACGCAATGATTTCAGCAAATTACACGGTGTTTTTCGAAACAAAAACGCAAAAATTGGTCTGCATGAATATTCAAACCGGCGAAGCAAAATGGATTACTGCGTTGAAATCTAGCCCAAAAGTGGTGGAGTTTATCAACATTGCACGCAATAACAACGCATTTAATATTATAGTTGGCACGCAAAACGGCATTGAGGTTCTTGATTTTGAAGATGGCACAACGCAAAATTTCACCAAAATTAACCTTGGAAATATAAAACATTCGTTTATCCACAACGAGACATTTTACTACACAAACAAAAACAACATTTATAAACTGAAATGAATAATACTAAACTGCAAGGCAAACTGCAAAAGTTTATCGACAAATTCACCGAAATTGAAACAAAGCTTTCAAACATTGAACTTCAACCGGACGAAATGATTCAACTTTCCAAAGAGCGCGCCGAAATTGAAGAAATTGTTGATGTTGCCAAAAAAAGGGAGGAGCTTATCAGCGAGGAACTTGGTGCAAGAGAATTGTTGACAGACCCTGACATGCGTGAAATGGCAGAAGGCGAAATTCAACGCATCAAAGGCGAAGTTGAACAAATTGACGAAAGCCTGAAAATGCTTCTAATGCCAAAATCTGCGGACGACAAAAAGAACGCAATCCTTGAAATTCGTGCTGGAACAGGTGGCGATGAAGCGGCATTGTTTGTGGCGAATCTTTACAAAATGTATTTGAAATATGCCGAAAATCAAGGCTGGAAAATTGAACCAATCTCAATTTCATCAAACGATATTGGTGGATATAAGGAAATTATAACCTCGTTTTCCGGAAGAGATGTCTTTTTGAAAATGAAGTTTGAATCTGGCGTTCACCGTGTGCAAAGAGTTCCAGAAACGGAAAACTCCGGTCGAATTCACACAAGTGCCGTAACGGTTGCGGTTATGCCAGAGGCGGAAGATGTTGATGTCAACATTGAAGTTAAGGATATCAAGATTGATGTTTTCCGCTCGTCTGGTGCAGGTGGGCAGCATGTGAATGTGACGGAATCGGCAGTTCGAATTACCCACTTACCAACGGGAATTGTTGTGAACTGTCAAGATGGACGCTCACAAATTCAAAATCGTGAAAAGGGTATGAAAATTTTGCGTGCAAGAATTTACGACCGCCTTTTGGAAGAAAGGGATAAAATATCATCGGAAGCTCGTAAAAGCCAAGTTGGATCAGGCGATCGCAGCGAACGCATTCGAACATATAACTTCCCACAAGGAAGAATTACCGACCACCGCATCAATTTGACGCTTTATAAAATCGTTGAAATTATGGAAGAAGGCAGATGTGATTACATAATTGACGAACTGCTTCGTGAAGATTTCCAACGCTCATTTGAAGAATAGTATATGAAAATAATTATTTGTGGAGCAGGAAAAGTTGGTATAACAGTTGCAAAACAGCTTTTGCTCAATGCTGATAACGACATAACAATTGTTGATTCAATCGAGGAAAACCTCTCAATTGCACGCAATCTTGATGTTAGAACAATATGCGGTGTGTCATCATCGCCAGAGGTTCTTGACTTAGCAGGTGCAACTTACGCCGACATGATTATCTGTGTGACAAGATCTGACGAAGTGAACATGTTGACATCGCACATTGCCTCCACATTGTTTGGCGTGAATATGAAAATTGCCAGAATACGATCGTCAATGTATCTTGACCACAAATGGTTCCCGCATGTCTACAACAAATCAGTCATTGCAATAGACCACATAATTTCGCCTGAAATTGCCGTTGCAAAGCACATTTTCGAAATGCTTGGAAACACCGGCATTGAACACAATATTCCGATATATCAAAATAAATACAGCATAATTTCAATTATCGCAGGAACGCCCCTTGACGAAAAGAAAATTCCTGCTATCAAAAAACAGCTTGAAAACGCAGATATTGACGATTTTTCCATTTGCTTCATTCGAAGGAATAGTCAAGTTG
>CANCKZ010000052.1 GCA_947378695.1 Rickettsiales bacterium | reverse complement strand
TACATAACTTTCGTTATGCAATAGATGCGTTTGTTTGATTTATTCTTTACAACAATACAAAAAGGGAAAGTTTTTCATTTCTTGCTTTTTTGTATTTAGACTTAAAAACATATCTTTTTCAAATGTCAAGGGTTTTTTTAAAGTTTTTTTGGGAAAGGGGGAATTTGTTGAAAATCAATGCTGTGAATTGGCGTAAAACTTCAATGCGGAGTTGATGTTTTGGTTTTTTTTATTGATGAAAATATTATTTCGTAAATGATGCAAGACCCTTCGAATGTTCCATTGATTGAGATTCTTTGACGAATTTTGCGATTCTTTGGGAATGTATTCCGCCGTTTTGTAGAATTTCCGCCTTTATTTCAAACGATTCTTCGCCGGAAAGGGTTTCGTATGCTTTGATAATTTCTTGAATGTCGGATTTTTCAAAACCACGACGCTTTAATCCCACGATGTTTGCTCCGCGAATTCCACCATAGATTGAGTTTTCGCAAGGGGTGACAAGGGCAAATGGGATAATATTTTCTTTCACGCCAACCATTCCACCAATCATTGAGTATGATCCAATTTTTATGAATTGATGTATTGCAGCATTTCCACCAATCGTAACATAGTCTTCAAGGGTGACGTGTCCGCCTAATGGAACGTTGTTTGCAATTGTGCAATTATTTCCAACGATGCAATCGTGACCAACATGCGAGGATATCATGAACAGATTATTATTCCCAACTTTGGTGATTCCTCCGCCAAATGCAGTGCCAAGGTTAATCGTAACATACTCCCTTATAACATTGCCGTTGCCAATTTCAAGAAATGTTGCTTCGTTTTTGAATTTGTAGTCCTGTGGTTTGGAGCCTATTGATGCAAACTGGAAAATTTCGCAGTTTTCGCCAATGGTTGTATTGCCTTCAATTGAAGTGTGGTGTTTTATTATAGTATTCTTCCCAATGGTGATATTTCCTGAAATATAACAGTATGCACCAACTTCAACGCCTTCTTCTAATTGAACATTTCCGCTGATAATTGCCGTTTCATGAACAACCGCCATTGTGTATTATATTAATATATATTCGCCACATCATAATGAATGCGATAAATGTCAAGATTTATTTCTTCTGCATTTCTTTTAAGGAATTTGCAATTGCTTTTGCAACAATGGCGGTTGCCGTTCTTTCTCCACTCTTAGAATTTTCAATTCTAATTGATGTGCTGTCTTTTGCGTTGTTAACTTTTGCGTTCCGCTATTTTGATATAACACTCTGTTTTTACCAAATCAAACGCCCTCCTTACATTCTCCTCATTCACAATACCACCTGCCTCTTGCAGTAAATAAGCGTTAATACGATCGTCAACATCAATGCCTGTTGTATTCTTTTGGGCAAAGTCATTGATTGCATTATTTGCCTCATCAATAACACTTTGCGGCACATCGCTTGCCATAATTCTAAAATTTACTTCACCACGCAATAAAATACCCTTACAGAAAATGCAAGATTTATTTCTTGACATTTTATTTAGAAACCAAAATGCTGAATTTACACACAACTTTTACTTACTCAATGAATGTAATCAAGAAGCTTTTAAATGTATCACAGCCAAAACAAATCATGTTAAGCCTTGTTCTGGGTTTAGCTATCGGCTTCATTTTTAAAGAAAAGGTTGCATTTTTAAGAATTTTTGGCGATATCTTCTTGAAAATGATTAAAATGACAATTGCTCCCTTAATTTTTGTAACGGTTACTCATGTATTTTGTTCCATGCAAAGTGCTGGCAAAATGGGCAAGGTTGCGTTGAAATCAATTGCTTTTTATAAAGTTGCAACAGTAATTACCGCAGCATTTGGGATTTTTGTCGCAGTAACAATGAAGGCGGGTGTTGGAATTAATATTTCGCCCGAAATGCTTGGAGCCTCCACCGTTCAAGTAATGGATACATCAAACATTACCGCAAGCGAAATGATTCTTCACATTTTCCCTGAAAACATCTTTGCCGCATTTGCAAAATCTGATATCATTCAAATTCTGGTTTTCTCGTGCTTTTTTGGTCTTGCTGTGAACAAACTTTCCTCTGAAACTGGAAATATTGTTAGAGCAATCGATTCAATGTCCAAAGTAGTCTTCAAAATGATCGCCCTTGTGATAAAATTCACACCAATTGGAATTTTTGGAATTATGGCATACATGGCGGGAACGCAAGAACTTTCAACCCTTCGCTCGCTTGTATATTTAATATTAATAATATACGGCTGTGGTTTTGTGGTGGGATACATATTCTACGGCTTAACCCTAATGTTTTATGGTCTTAACCCAATTCCTTTCTTCAAAAAAGTGTTCGAGGTTCAATCCTTCGCATTCTTAACAAGTTCATCAGCTGCCGCAATTCCACTTGCAAAAATGGTTGCCGAAAAGAAAATGGGCGTTAGCGAAGGCACCGCTTCGCTTGCCGTTCCGCTTGGTGGTGCATTTAATATGAGTGGAACCGCACTGCATCTTGGTGCAACCTCCGTCTTTCTTGCACAAATTTACGGAGCAAATCTTGGCATGCCGCAATATATCCAAATCATCGTTCTTTCAATAATGCTTACAATGGGTGCTGTTGGAATTCCGGCCGCCTCCCTTGTTATGATGCCCGTAATTCTTATAGCAATTGGCGTTCCGCCTGAATATGTTGCCGTTTATGTTGGTATTGATAGGTTTCTTGATATGGTTCGCTCAATGTTGAACGCAACTGGCGATGTTCTTGCCGCTGTAATAGTCGACTCTTCCGAGGGAACTCTAAACAAGGAGGTCTACAACAACATCAACGCAAAAATTTAACCTTAATTAACATTTAATCTTTAAGTATATGTCACAAATTACAAAGCAAATTCTTTCAAACTACGAATCGGATTCACCAGCAACAAAGGCTAATCTTTACAGATTTCTTGAATCTGGAACGCTTGCCGGCACAGGAAAGCTTGTAATTTTGCCAGTTGATCAAGGCTTCGAACACGGACCAGAACGCTCATTTTTCCCAAACCCTGCATCGTTTGACCCTCACTATCACTTCCAACTTGCAATTGATGCGAAACTGAACGGTTTTGCTGCTCCTCTTGGAATGATAGAATGCGGTGCGGATACTTTCGCAGGGCAAATTCCACTTATCCTATAAATGAATTCCAACAATTCAATGATGCGAGCAGGTAGCGATAAAGACGCAAATCGGCAAGACACAAACCAAGCCGTAACTGCAACAATTAAGGACGCTCTTCGCCTTGGTTGTAACGCAATTGGCTTCACAATTTACCCATCTTCGGATCAATCCCTTGAAATGTATGAAGAAGTTCGTGAACTTATCGCAGAGGCGAAATCTCATGGTTTGGTAAGCGTTGTTTGGTCATACCCTCGCGGTGGAGACCTTCCAAAAGAACACGAAACTTCACTTGATGTTGTTTCCTACGCTGCACACATTGCCTGCCTTTTGGGTGCTCATATTGTGAAAGTTAAACCGCCAAAAGCAACATTGTTTGAAAAAAACGCTACCAAACTTTTGGAAGGACAAGACTTTTCAACCCTTTCAAGCAGAATTGCACTAATCAAGCGTTCGTGCTTTAATGGTCGCAGAATTGTGATTTTTTCCGGCGGTGAGGCTAAATCCGAAGAAGCCGTTCTTGAAGAAATCCGTGAAATTGCAAAAGGTGGCGGAAATGGTTCAATTATTGGACGCAACGCCTTCCAAAGGTCAAAATCTGACGCAGCCTCACTGCTTGATAAAATCTGCGGGGTTTATAAGTAGCAACTCCAAAACAATTGTGGGATTAAACTCCCACACATAAAACATTCTACTTCACAATATCCCCAACTACCATTTCATAAGCCTTTGCCGGGCTTTCACTTTGCGTGATTGGTCGCCCTATCACAATAATGCTGGAACCGTCCGCAAATGCTTGCTTTGGTGTTGCAATTCGAACTTGGTCGTCCTTGGTTGCATACCATTCAGGGCGAATTCCGGGTGTTATGATAATCGGTTTTTCGCCAAATTTTTCACGCACAAACTTAACTTCCATCGCAGAACACACAACCCCATCAGCACCAGCATTCAACGCCAACTCCGCAAGTTCAATAACCTCCTCAATTTCCGCTTTTTGACTTGTCAGCTTCGTAACGCAAATAATTTGCACCTCCGATTTCATACCGTCCCTAGCCTCCACCGCCGCTTTAATCATATCCGCCCCGCCTTCTGCGTGAATCGTCAAAAACCGCACATTACCAATTGAGCAAGCACTTTTTACAGCGTGATGCACCGTGTTTGGAATGTCGTAAAATTTGAGGTCAAGAAAGACATCGTGATTCAATTTTGCAATTTCGCCAGCACCAAATTTCGTGAAATATTCAAGTCCAACCTTCATAATCGCTTCCTTTGGAAACTGCGATGCGAAGTTTGTCAGGCTGAAGTTATCGTCGCTTTTATCGATTGCTATGCAAATTCTTTTCATTTTTTTCCCATTAATTACCACGTTTCAAGGTTGCGATGGTGGAATTGTCAAGGATTTTTGGTCAAGAACTTTGCGGGGATTTTTCTCAACAATATTTATCCCCGTCCTTAGCCTATTCTTCAACCACTTCCTCCACTTCTTCAATTGGCTCTTCAACTTGTGGAATTGGAATTATTGGCTTTGGTTTTTGATTTTCACGGAACTGCGTTGCGAAATCGTCGTATCCTGTGTAAAGTTTTTGTGCGTAATAAAGAACTTTGCGTGAAAACGGCAATGCACACGATGCCCCATATCCACCGTTTTGGTATATCGTTGCAATGGCGAACCTTGGTGCGTGAAATGGTGCAAATCCAACAAAAAGCCCATGCGGTTTTTCTTCCAAAACTTTGTAAGCTGTGCCAAGTTTAACATATTTCGAAACAACCTGTGCTGTGCCGGTTTTCCCTGCAAATTCATAGCCCTCCTCCGCAATTCTTCCGGAATACGATGTTCCACCCGGTGTGTTTGAAGCATTCCAAAGACCATTCCTCAAAACTCCCAAACCTTCATAACCTAAATTTAGATCCTCAAAATTGTTTTGCGTAACCTGCATTGTGGGGATAACTTTTTTCCCAGATGCAATGCGGGCGATCATGGTTGAAAGTTGAAGAGTTGTGCAAGTAACGGAACCTTGACCGATTATTGTGTTGATTAAATCTCCTTTATACCACCCTCTTTTAATTTTATGAGCCCAGTTCTCGTCAGGTATCAACCCCTTTGCTTGGCTGTAAAGTGGTAAGCCTTCATGAATTTGGTTCAACCCAAGTTCAGTTCCCGCTTTTTGAATATCGTTGGAATTTATGTAATCGGCAAGGTTGTAAAAATAGACATTACACGACATCCTCACCGCATCGTGGAAGTTTATCCTGCCGTGACCTGTCGGTTTCCAACAGCGAAATGTATGTGAACCAGCCTTGTGAGTTCCACTGCAATGAAATGTTTTTGATGGATCAAACCCCCTTTCAAGTGCCGCCATTGCAACGATAATCTTGAATGTTGAACCGGGTGCATATTGTGCTTGATACGCCCTGTTGAACATTGGATTGCGTGGATCTTTTATAATTGCGTCCCATTCACCTTGTGAAATTTTCTGTGAAAGTTTTTCTGCGTTAAATGTTGGCGAAGAAACAATGCCCACAATTCCACCGGTAGTAATATCAATAACCGTTGAAGACATTGTGTTATCAAGGGCAAGTTCGCCCATAAATTCTTGAATGCGGGAATCGATGGAAAGTTTGATATCCGTGCCGTCTTTTGGCTCAACTGTTGCAAGTTCACGAATGTTATGCCCAAAAGCATTGGTTTCAATGGTTCTGTAACCATATTCCCCCGTAATTTCAGTGTTATAGTAACGCTCTAAGC
>CANCKZ010000051.1 GCA_947378695.1 Rickettsiales bacterium | reverse complement strand
GATATCCGTTTCATAGCCATTCCCAACAATTACACTTCCTTAACGGGTTCCGGCTTTTTCAGTTCCGTTGAAAGCAAATGCACTGTGTATGCAAACACGAAAGACCTATTCCACCGAATAATTGTTTGATAGTTTCCATATACAACGAAAAACCTTTCTTCCGGGTTCACTTGTGCAAGGAATAGTTTGCCATCTTGGAAAGGTTGACCAACAGTTTTGCAGATATCAACATTTGCAAGTTCTTCTTTGGAAACCTCTTTCATTACGGGCTTGTTAAGCTCCCATTTTGCCTGTGAAAGATAGTTCGCAGCGGAATGAATTGCGTCAATTTTGCTGTTGATAATATCAATTTTGCCGTCTTTGTCGCCATCAACTGCGTAAGAAAGAACGGACGATGGAATGAATTGAGTAAAGCCCATTGCTCCCGCCCAAGAACCCATAAGAGTGTTCCTGAAATAATGCTTTTCAGATGATAACAACTTAAACGCAGAAACAAGTTCTGTTGTGAAGAATTTATTGCGTGAACTGTTGTAAGGGTGAGACATCGTGAACAAGGCGTCCATAATGTTCAGCTTCCCTTTGTTTTCACCAAGGTTTGATTCAATTAAAATCAGCGATGCAATTGCTTCTTTATCAACGCCATATTTCTTTTCGGCATCAACAAAATGGGTAATGTTATTGTTGAGGAATTCTCTTGCACGGGGAAGCCTTTGCAGGAACTTTTTGGTGTAGGTATCTATTGTTGAGGTATTTTCCGCTTGGTTTTTAGATTCCACCGTTGGGCGTTCAATAAAGTTCAGCTTGTGGGCATATTGTGCAATTTGCTTTGGAACGCCGTTTTGCAAAAGTGTTTGATATATATATTCACGGTGTTCTTTTGTTTGTTCTTTCAAAATGTCTTTTTCCGCAAAGTTAATTGTTGGTTTCACAACTGGAACAACAGGCACAACGGTTGTAACTGGTTCTGCTGGCGATGCGTTCAGCGGTGCCGGTTTTTCCACAATGCACGATGGATGAACCACTGCATTTGCGTTTAGCGATGAAAGTGTGGCAACAAGTGTGAATGTGGCAAGTTGGTTTATAAAACGCATACTGTTAGTATAATAAAAATTGCAATGTTTATGATGTATGTAAAGAATTCAAGAAGTAGGGAGGTTGAGTATCCAAAAGAACAGAGCATTAAAACCTTTATAACGGATGTTATCAAAAACAGAAGCATGAAGCGTGTAATTACGCTTGCGTGTGTTGGCTTTTTAACGGAAGTTCTTGTGCGTTCGGTTGTAACGAAGAATTTATGGTTCACAAGTGTGGCAATTAGAAGCAGAAGGGAGGAAAGTCCGGATATCTGTGCCGTTACAACGCTTGAAATTAACAATAAAATTGCGGGAATTATGACAGAGACTCTTTGATTCAGTGCAAGCATAATTGTGAAGTAGACTAAAATAACGCTTTCAATGTGAATAGGGTTTTTAATGAACACTGGATAAACAGTCATTTCACAAAGAAAGGCAACCAAAAGTGCAAGGTATCGCATTGAATGCAAAGAAAACTTAAATCATACTAAACTTTAATAATTTCCATATTTTGGAATATCAAGATAAAAATATTAATAAAAATACTTGACAAAAAATTTACTTCATTTTAAAAGTCGATTTACAATGAGAAGAATAAATTAATTTGATATGGAAAATTCTGCAAAACACAGTGATGTGACTTTTTTCTGGTATGTGCTACAAGTGCGTTCGGGTGCGGAAAAGTCTGTTGTTGAGAACATCAAAAAAATAGCATTAAAGAAGAATGCGACTCATTTATTCGATAACTTCAATGTTCCTGCAATTGATATTGCAAAACATGGCACAGCAAAAACAAGAAGTAAAGTTTTGTGTTCTGGCTATGTTTTCGTTAGAATGCACATAAATGAACTTTCGCTTTCTGTAATAAACGAGATGTCTGGTGTTGGTGCTGGAAACAGGCTAATTATAAGCTTTCTTCCAAAAGCTGCCGTGCCACAACCTCTTTCAGAGCGTGAATACAAAGAAATGCTAGCAACTATGATGAAATCCTCCGAAGGGAAGGCGTCATCTGTTGCTTTCGAACTTGGAATGGATGTAAAAATTCGCTCCGGTTCATTTAAAGATTTCAAAGGAACAATTGTGAGTATTGACAAAGCAAAAAATTCCCTAGAAATTTCAGTTTCTGTTTTCAACAGGGAAACCTCCGTTGAAGCAAACTTTGAAGATGTTGAAATAGTAACAAATAATTAATTAAGAAAAAGATGAATAATGGAAAAAAACCTGATGGTTCTTTTAAATTGATTTTACAAGCCGGAAAAGCAAATCCTGCTCCACCAATTGGTCCTGCTATGGGTCAAAGAGGGCTAAACATCATGGAATTCTGCAAACAATTCAATGATGCGACATCAAAAATGTCTGGTCCCGTTCCTGTAATTATCAACTTTTACAAGGACAAAAAATTCTACATTGAAATCAAAACACCACCTGCATCGTACATGATTCTTGAATCTCTTGGGCTAAAAAGCGGTTCAAAAGAAGCTGGAAAAGTGAATGTTGGAAATGTAACAAAGTCCAAACTTGAAGAAATTGCAAAAACAAAAATGCAAGATCTTACCGCAAATTCAGTTGAAGCAGCGGTTGCAACTCTTGCGGGAACTGCACTTTCAATGGGTATCACAGTTGATAATAACGCTTAATAAATAAATTATATGACACAATCCAAACGCATTAAAGGTTTTTTAAAAAACTCTAAAATAGACCTCAACAAAGAATACACACTTGACGAGGCAGTTTCAGTCATTGCACAATACTCACAATCTTCAACAGCAAAATTCCCTGAATCTGTCGACGCGCATGTCGTTCTTGGGGTTGACCCAACAAAAGGTGACCAAGTTGTGAAATCAACAGTAAATCTTCCACACGGAACTGGTCGTGTTGTAAGAGTTCTTGTTTTTGCTGAGGGCGACGATGCTAAAAAAGCATTGGAAGCTGGTGCTGTTGCAGCAGGCGGAGACGAACTTATTGACCGCGTAAAAAACGGATTCATGGACTTCGATAAATGTATCGCAACACCGGGAATTATGAGAAAACTTGCCCCACTTGGTAGAGTTCTTGGGCCTCGCAACCTTATGCCAAACCCAAAACTTGGCACAGTTACAGATGAAATCGTTGAAACAGTGAAATCTTTCATTGGCGGTAAAATTGAATACAGAACAGGAAAAGACCCTGTTGTTCGTGTTTCGGTTGGTCGTGCAAACTTTGAATCTGCAAAAATCATTGCAAACATCAAAGAGCTAATTCAATCGATCAAGCAAGCAAAACCATCGGCAATCAAGGGTTCTTACATAATTAAGATACACCTTTCAACGACAATGTCCGGTTTTAGCTTAAAAATTCCTGCATCTTTTTTATAAAATGCAAAATTAATGCTTGACTTTTAAAAAAATACAAATCTTAAACAAAAACTAGTTTCGTTACAAATATGAATAGAAATTCAAAAAGTGAGTTGGTTGCCAATTTACAGAATATGTACTCTTCTCACAACTATGTTTTCATAGTTAATACAACTGGTCTACTCGCAAATACAAACAATACGATTCGCAAACAGCTTTCAAAGGCAAATGCAACCACTATTGTTGCGAAAAACACTCTGAACGATATCGCTGTTAGAGACACATCTCACGCAGTTATTTCACAAGTTCTTGTTGGTCAAAATATGTCAATTTTTGCGACAGACCCTGTCGAAGTTGCAAAAGTTTTAAGCACATATGCGAAAGACGCTACTTCTGGAATTAAAATTATCGGAATATCTGACGGAAAAAACTTCTATGGTGAAAGCTATGTTAAAACACTAGCAACCATGCCAAGTATGGAAGTTGTACGAGCAACTCTGCTTTCAGCAATCCAGTCCGTTCCAAGAAAAATTGCTTACTCTTTATTGTACTACCCAACTGCGATTGGTCGCGTAATTAGTAGCAATTTTAACCCAAAATAATAACTTTTTTTATATATATGGCTGATTTACAACAAATCGTTGATAACCTTTCCTCTCTTACAATTCTTGAAGCTGCTGAACTTACAAAACTACTTGAAGAAAAGTGGGGTGTTTCTGCTGCTGCTCCTGTTGCTGTTGCTGCCGCTGGTGGTGCTGCTCCTGCCGCTGCTGCTGAAGAAAAAACAGAATTCACAGTTGTTCTTGTTGCTGCTGGTGACAAAAAAATTGAAGTAATCAAAGAGGTTCGTGCAATTACAGGTCTTGGGCTAAAAGAAGCTAAGGATCTAGTTGACGGTGCACCAAAAACAGTAAAGGAAGGTGTGTCTAAAGCTGAATCTGAGGATTTCAAGAAAAAACTTGAAGCCGCTGGTGCTAAAGTTGAGGTTAAATAATTACATTTAACCCGATTTTCTTGATGAATTACATCATAATTGACATATCTGTTTATCGTATTGATGATTGAAAGAATAAATATAGACGCCTACAAATTTTACAACGATAACTCATCATCTCTTTTGGAGTTTCAAAGAAGATCATATGAAGACTTTTTAAAGTCCAACGATGACCTTCATGGTTTTTATCGCGACATATCAATGGAGTCTATACTTCGTTCGGTTTTTCCAATATCCGATACTTTCGGGTCTTTGTCAATTGAGTATATTTCTCATAGACTAACCAAACCAAAGTACAATGAGCAAGAATGTATAGATCGTGGATTTACATATTCTTGCACTTTGTACACAACACTTCGTATGTTCTACTACGAAATTGACGAAGCTACTGGCGTTTCAGAGGTTTCCGCAATTAAAGAGCAAGAAGTTCTTTTGTGCGAAATTCCACTAATGTCATCAAACGCTGGTTCATTTATCTTGAACGGTGTTCAAAAAGTAATCGTATCGCAAATTCACCGCTCGCCTGGTATTTTCTTTGAAAGAGACATTCAGCGTGGTGCACTTGGATACACATCTTCAATCATTCCATACCGTGGAAACTGGATTGACTTTGAATTTGACGCAAAAAATACACTTCACTTCCGTATAAATCGCAAGAAAAAAATGCACTCTGCATTCATTTTGTCTGCATTTAACAAATCACAACAAGAAATCGTTGACATATTCTGCAAATCATTGCATTTGTCCGTTGTTAATGGCAAAATTGCAGTTTTATTGTCACAATTTGGCAAAACAATCACATTCGACCTCATAAACGAGAACAACGAAATCGTGATTCACGCCGGAACAAAAAACAAACCATCTTTGCAAAAAAATCACGAAAAACTATACATTGCTCGTGAAAATATCGTTGGTGCAGTTTGTGCAAAAGACCTTGTAATGCACGGCATTCAAGTTGAATCTGGCACAGTTATTACATCATCGATTGCTGACACAATGTTGCAGTCCGATTGTGAATTTTCAATCATTGACGCAGCAGAATCGCACGACATCAATGTTATTTCATTCGTGAAAAAACACATAGAATCGCCAGAAAAATCAATGCGTCATATCCTAAAATCGCTTCGCCCCGGTGTTGTGATTAGAGACGAAGACATTCTGCCTCTATTTGAAAAACTCTTTGCAACGCAGTCATCTTACGACCTTTCCGCAGTTGGTAGATACAAAATCAACCTTGAATTTGGCTCAAATGTTGAATCAACATGCCTAACTTCATGCGATGTTGAAAATGTAATTTCCAAGCTTCTATACATAAAATACCACAACCTTCCTGTGCAAGATCTGGACAGTTTGAAGAATCGTCGAGTGCGTGGTGTTGGTGAGCTTTTTGGAAATGTTTTCAAAACATCTCTTTCGAAATTGGTGCGTTCGTGTGTGGAAAAAATGAACTCTGGAACACCAGAATCGCTCATGCCATCAGATATCATCTCTCCGTCAATTGTGTCGTCCGATGTTAGGGATTTC
>CANCKZ010000050.1 GCA_947378695.1 Rickettsiales bacterium | reverse complement strand
TATCGCGGGGTTTTTCTGGTTAAAATTCGGGTCAAGAATCTCAAGCAAAATTTTCACAAATAAAGGTTGATTTTTGCTTTTATGCCCGCATTTATTCTTTGACCCTAACTCTTTTTGCGTGTTTGAAAAAATACGAGGAAAGTCCGGACTTGAAAGGTACATAACGCCTGTGAAAGCAGGGAGTGTTGGTTTTTCAAATGCTACGGCAAGTGCAACAGAAAATAAACCGCCATTTGCAAAAGTGGTAAGGGTGAAAGTGTGAGGTAAGAGCTCACGGTTCTTCGTGGTAACACGAAGTTGGTGCAAACCCCGTTACAAGCAAAACAAAATAGGGAACACGCTTTGAAATTTATTTCAAAAAGTTTGTACTTTAACTTAGTGTTTCGGGTATGTCGCTGGAAGTATTTTCGCAAGAAAATGCCTAGATTAATAAAAAGATGCAAAACAGAATTCGGCTTATGTTGGGGCAAAATTCTGTTTTCTCTAAGATTGCTTCATGCTTACTTACTCCTCCCCCGCCACCGCAAAACCGAACGCCACGCAGATTCTTTCCAAATCCCACGCTTTTTTTTCACAAAACTAAAATTAAAGCCAACCCCCTCACCACCGCAGAACCGAACGCCACACGCCTTCCTCCCAAAATTTACCCTTCGGGGCGGTTGCGAAATTTCCGGCGGATACTCCTTCGCTTTGCTGCGTCATATCCCACAGAAACTTCGCTTTCTGCCTCAAAACCGCTTCCATATTTCGCCGCCATTAATTATACATTTTGAAGCGGGGTTTTTGCGAGGTGTGACGAAGCGAAGCGAAGGAATGCCTCCCCGAAAATCACGCACGCACCCTGAGGCAACCCCAGATGGCACCACGGGTTTTTAAGATTTGTGAGGGCAATTTTCCCCGCCAAAACATTTTTTTCCCGCCAAAAACCCCGTTTTTGTTATAGCACACTATAACAAAAGTGATTATCGTGATTTTCGTCAAAATGATAAACTCAATTCCCATAAGGGTTTGTTTGATTTTAGAAAAAATATTTTTTTTCTTTTTTATTTTTGTTATAGTGTACTAGTACAGTGATACAGGGGTGAAATCACACCAGAAGGCGAAGTTTTTGTGGGATATGACGCAGCGAAGCGGAGGAATATCCGCCGGAAATTTCGCAACCGTCACAACCTCAGAAATGACCAAAGCGAGCGATGTCTCGTTCTTTTCGCCATCAATCAACATTGGCGGAAAATATAACTTCTAATAATTTCTTGACATTTCGCCCTTTCAAAGAATTGTGTTGAACTTATTAAGTTTAAGCAATATGCAGGAAAAATTGATTACGGAAAAGTTAATTATCTTTGATACAACCCTTAGAGACGGCGAACAATGTCCCGGTGCGGCAATGCACCCAGAGGAAAAACTCGCAGTAGCAAAAATGCTTGATAAAGCCGGCGTTGATGTTATTGAAGCTGGGTTTGCGGCTTCAAGCCAAATTGATGCTGATGCCATTTCCCTCATCGCAAAAAACATGCAAAATGCAAGGGTATGCTCGCTTTCAAGGTCTGTTGAATCTGATATCATAGCCTCCGCAAATGCCGTTAAAGGTTGCAAACAGGGTGGAAGGGTGCATGTTTTTCTTGCAACAAGTCCAATTCATCGGGAATTTAAATTGAGGAAATCCAAAGAACAAATTCTTGAAATAATTGAATCTTCTGTGAAATTTGCACGAAATTTATGCGGAGACATTGAATGGTCGGCAGAAGATGCCACAAGAACGGAACTTGATTTCCTTGCAAAATGCGTTGAAGTTGCAATTAAAGCAGGAGCAAAAACCATTAATCTTCCGGATACCGTTGGCTTTGCAACGCCAAAACATATTCAAGAAATGGTCAGGCACATTCAACAAAACGCAAATGGAATTGAAAAGGCAATAATTTCAATGCACGGGCAGAATGACCTTGGGCTTGCCACGGCGAACACTCTTGCCGGTGTTGAAGCCGGAGCAAGGCAGGTTGAATTAACCATAAACGGAATTGGCGAGCGGGCAGGAAACACGGCATTTGAAGAAGTGATTATGGCTATCAAAACCCGTGGCGACATCTTCCCAAATGTTGATATTTCCCACATAAACACAAGGTTAATTAAGCCACTTTCGGAACTTGTTTCTAACATAACTGGCTTTGTTGTGCAAAATAACAAGGCAATTGTTGGTGCGAATGCTTTTGCACATGAATCGGGGATACATCAAGATGGTATGCTGAAAAACCGTGGAACTTATGAAATAATTGAACCTTCAACCGTTGGAATTAATGAAACGAAGATCGTTCTTGGAAAGCATTCAGGAAGAAATGCTCTTAAAAATTCAATTGAAAAACTTGGCTTTGAAATCAAAAACGACGACCACCTTCAAGAAATCTTCAACAACTTTAAAGAGCTTGCTTCGGCAAAAAAGCATATAACTGATGCTGATATCGTCTATCTTATGAAAGACACTTCTTCAAAAACAAATGCAAAATCGGTTGAAGGTTTCAAACTTGTAAGCCTTGCTTATTCCAACGCAGGAACAACGCAAGCAACGGTTTCAATTGAAAAATATGGCGAACAAAATGGGGAAATTACAACGCAAACGGCAAATGGAAATGGAACAATTGATGCAATTTTTATTGCAATTCGAGACATAACCAAAACGGATTTCAACCTTGATTTATACCAAGTGCATGCAGTGACAGGTGGAACGGATGCTTTGGGAAGTGCAACCGTTCGCCTTCAAAAAGACGGTAAAAATTACACGGGAATAGCTTCCGATGTTGATGTCATTAAAGCTTCCGCACTTGCCTATGTTGAAGCCGTTAATTGTTATTTCACAAAATGATTAACTTGAAAATTGGCGACATCAAAATTGGCGACCTGAAAATTGGAATTTTGGGCGATGGTGCAATGGGTTGTGCAATTTCGCATATTATTTCACAAAATGGATTTGTGGCGGAAGTGTTTTCCCGAAAACTGGGTAATATTGCACAAATATCAAAATGCGATATCGCATTCGTGTGCGTTCCAAGTGGAATTGTGGCTGGATATCTTGATTTACTGCGTGAAATTCCAACTCTTGTTTCTTGTTCAAAGGGGCTTTCTGGCACAAGTGATTTCTTCATTTCCAAATTGTTCAATCAAGAGCAACTGTGTATTTTAGCAGGACCAAACTTCGCAAATGAAATTCTTGCAAATGCGGGGACTATTACGACGGTTGTCTCAAAAAACTCACAAAAACTCACAACAATTGCTTCCATATTGCAAAACGATGTTTTTGAAATAGAGCAATCAAGCGAAGTTATTGGCGTTGAAATTTGTGGAATTGTGAAAAACGCAATGGCAATTATTATGGGATACAATTCCGTGAAAACAAATTTTTGGAACGAGAAATCTTTAATTTTAACAAAATGTTTCGCTGAACTTTCGCAGATTTTGGAATATTTTGGAAGCGATGCTTCAACTTTACAACTTTCGTGTGGCATTGGTGATATTTTCCTAACATGTTCCACAACGAATTCACGAAACTTTAAGTTTGGTGCAAATTTTGCAAACGATATTAAAGATTCAAGCGGAACGGTGGAGGGTGTGAGGTCGTTTGAGTTTATAGAATCTCTACCGTTGAAAATTCCAACGCTGAAAAGTTACGCGATGAAATTTCGTCAACTGTAAATCATCAATTGTAAATTCTTTCTGCGTGCAATTTCATTTGCAAGGTGTTCATTGGTTGGGCTAACTCCCTTAATTTTAATATCACGATTTTGACCAAGTTGATGCCCGTTCCAGCCGCATTCAATGGATTCAATAAATAGTATTTGGGCTATGCGTTCGATATCTATATTTCTTTGGCCATCACCATATTTATTTTGCCACAATTCAAGACCTTTCTTTGAAGTTTGCAATAATTGAAATGTCTCCCCGTCTTCCCTTCTTTTTATTGATTCACGCCATTCGTGGTCTTCTTGCAGTTTTTTTTCATTTCCAACAACAAGTGTTTGTTTGGTATATGGTTTTTCTGGGGAATATCCATCTTTTGTTGAAATTTCAGAATCACGCTTGACTTGTGTTGCAAGTTCCAACGTGTCATCTAGATTATCAGCTTCCAAGCAGCTGAAGGTAAAATGTTTTTTCATAAATTTTTGCAAACTTTTCCTATATTAAAACATAACTAATTGAATTATAGCATATTTTAGAACATTATGCAAGTGTTTTTGTATTTTGTGTGCGGTCTTTTGAATTTATATCAAAACTGCCACTTAAAATTCCAACGCTGAAAAGTTACGCTGAAAAGTTTTTTTAATCGCGATTGTTCGTCTTTTCTGCGAAGGAAAGGTATAGTGCAACGGCAATTGCTTGAATTGAAAGCCCCACGACTATCGCGGTAAGCATAAGAACGGATGGAATTGGATCGGTAAAACTTGCGTTCACCGTTTCTGGGGCGTAAAATGATGCAATGGAATTGGCTTTATATGCAATTGTTATAAACAGAAGAATTGACGATGAGGAGAATATCGAAAATGATATTATTTTGCGGAAATACGATTTCCAGTAAAACATTCCAAAAAGACCCATCGAAAACGCTAGTGAAAATGCGATGTATCCAATTTTAAAAAGCGGTGGCAACATTGCGTGGAAATTAATATAATTACAAAAAATGCCGTTGAAATGGAAAAATCAAGGAAATTTTAAAAAAAACTTGACAATTAAGTTTCCAAAGAAAAGAAATGTTTTGTTAATGATAACATTGCTATGATCGCTATTGATAAAATTTCTAAAACGGAAATAAAACAAAACTTTGCAACTGCTGAAAACGACAGTGGTTCGCCAGAAGTTCAAATTGCATTGATGACATCTCGTGTCGTGCAAATTACAAAACACCTTCAAATTAACAAGAAGGATTTCTCCGGAAGAAGAGGTCTTCTTATTATTCTTGGGAAAAGAGCAAGACTACTTTCTTACCTTAAAAGAAGGGATTCCGCTCGTTACTATTCCCTAATTGAAAAATTACACTTAAAAGACAAAAGCTAATGATATACGAAGTTCGTGTTCAGCTGAAAAAAGATGTCCTTAATGTTGAGGCCAAGGAAGTTCTTTCAGCTGTAAAATCACAAGGATTTTCCTCAGTTTCAAGCATTCAAACGGCAAAACTCTTTGTTTTGGAAGTTGAAGGTTCTGAATCTGAGTCTTTGGCTGCTGTTACAAAGGTTGCGAAGGAAATTCTTACAAACGAGGTTATCGAAAACTTTTACATAACGAAAGTTAATGAAGCTTAACTTCTTTGAAAAGTTTGCGGTTAAAATTACAACATCGTTCGTGCTTTTCTTCTGCATAATACTCTCAATTCACATTCACATATTTGGCAAAGTCACCGCAGGCGGTGGATTTCAAGCCGGTGCAATTTTGTCCTCTGGAATTATAATATTCGAATTTTTCAATCACACTCGCTTAGTTTCAAAGGGATTTCTCAACATTCTAACATTTAGCGGGCTTGCAACATACTTCGCAACTGGTGTGTTATCGCTCGTTTTTTGTGGCACAATTTTCGAATATTCGGCATTTCATTCGGAATATGGGCATGTTTTTGGTTCATTTTGTGTTGAAACCGGTGTTTTTTTCGTCGTAACATCGGCAATGATACGCCTTTCGCACTTAATTTCCAAGAACTAACGCCACAATTGTAATTTTGCGAAAAAAAGGTTGAAAATATAAAATCCATTCATTAAAAAAAAATAACTGTAATAATGTATGAAGAGGAATTTATATTTACTGATATTTTTAATATTCTGCGGACTGTCAATTTTCACCGCAATCAAGGTTAATGAAAAACTTATCCACAACGAGGAGGCAATCATGCAAAATTTCCTCAATACAAACGCCGAAGAAATTCTTGCAAATCAGGAGGAGGAATTCGACGAACACTACGAAAAAGAAACAGACGCACGCAGAATTTCCGCAACG
>CANCKZ010000049.1 GCA_947378695.1 Rickettsiales bacterium | reverse complement strand
AAATCGATGGGACTTATGCCGTAAGAGCGTGCTATGCCAAAAATAGTCTCGCCATATGCAACAACGTGCAAACCGCTGTTTGGAATTGGCTTCACTGGCACCGTTACCACCGTTGGCTGTTCGTTTTTTGCTAAATTTTGAACGCTGACGCTTCCAAGAGCAGATTTTGGAACATTAATTTTTTGCCCCGCACGAATTGAACCATCGATGTTAATTGTGTTGTTTTCGATTAGTGCAGAATAGCTTACGCCGTAAATTCGAGCAATTCCAAAAAGGGTTTCGCCGTCTTTCACAATGTGAAGACCATCAAAAGATGCAAGTTCGTTCGCAGGTGTGTTTGCAAGTGCATTTGTGGGTGTTTTTTGAGGATTTTTCTTAGCTTGCGATATTGTTTGCGGAGTTTTTTGCGTTACATTTGCCGCATTCACAACAATGGGCGAGATACTCAAAACAGTTGAAACTACTAGTAAAGCGTGTAACATTCCTTTTAAAAAACAAAATTCAATGCTTGAATAAAGCAAGATTTTTATTTTTCAAGAAAAAAATTCTTTTATATACAAGGTTTATCTTTCCGCCGGGCGGGAAAAATACCCTGTAATCAAACCCTTCAATTCGCCAATTTGCCCTTTAATTTCACCAATGTCTTTGTGTATCAACTTAATTTCGTCTTCCACTTTTTCTATGCGTTTTTCGTGTTGGTCGAACCTGCGGTCAATGCCTTTAAGGAAATATCCAATAACGCAAATTGCAATTGTTGTTATGATTGGCAGAATGTTTGAAATGAAGAACTGGAAATCCATTTTTTATCTTAAATAATTACTATTAAAATTTGAGTTTTTTTAGTTGTCAAGCACATCTATCTAAACCTCCCCCTTTTCCCGCTTGGCTTTCATAATTGTAAAATCGTCATCAGCGTGATACGAAGACCGTGTTAATGGCGACGATGCAACCATTAAAAACCCACGAGAATACGCCACTCGCTTGTAATAATCGAATTCCTCCGGTGTTACAAAGCGTTCAACATTGGCGTGTTTTTTCGTTGGTTGAAGATATTGCCCAATCGTTATGAAGTCGACTCCCGCACAACGCATGTCGTCCATAACTTGCAAAACCTGTTCTTTTGTTTCACCAAGACCAACCATAATCCCAGATTTCGTAAAGCATAGCGGGTTTGTTTCCTTTGCAATTTGAAGTAAGCGAAGTGAGTGGTAATACCTTGCACCGGGGCGAATTTTTGCATAAAGTGCCGGCACTGTTTCAATGTTATGATTATAGACATCAGGAAATGCTTTTGCAACAATTTCAATCGAGCCTTGCTTGTTTCGGAAGTCTGGCGTAAGAATTTCAATTGTTGTTGATGGCGATGATTTTCGGATTTCTTCAATACATTTCACGAATTGCGAGGCTCCGCCATCGGGAAGATCGTCTCTATCAACGGACGTTATCACCACATGTTTCACGCCTGTTTCTGCGACCAATTTTGCAAGTTCTTGCGGTTCTTTTTCGTTGATGGGAAGGGGTCGTCCTGTTTTTACATTGCAAAACGCACAAGCACGGGTGCAGGTATCGCCAAGAATCATAACTGTAACATGCTTTTTCTGCCAACATTCACCAATGTTTGGGCAGGCTGCCTCCTCACAAACGGTATGCAAACTTTTTTCACGAACAAGTTCACGAGTTTCGTTAAATGCCTTTGAAGTTGGAGCCTTAACACGAAGCCAATCCGGTTTTTTTTGATGCTCCTTTTGAACATCGCCGCCTTTGATTGAGTTGCCGTCTATTTTTTTTTCGTTTTCCATCATATTTTTTGTGAAATACTAATTAAAGAATTTGCAATTGAATTATAACTTTCCTTCGTGCTTGCTAGTGCATTTTTGTATTGCGACATATTAAGTGCAGATGTTAGCTTTTTATTACCCTCAACCTTGTCAAGCTGTGTAATTGGCACGCCTTCGTCATCGGCAAAACCTTTCAGTTTTGCAGTAAAATCACAAAACATTTCCAGTATGAATGGGTCTTGATTGTCTAGCAATGCCTTGAAGTCGGACTTTGAAATTGAGTATCCTGAGTCACTGATTTTTCTATGAACACCCTCAATACTGGTGTTGATTTTCCGCGTCCACGATGCAGTGTGTTTTGAAAAAATCTCATCTAACTTGTCACCACCTTTTGTTTTGAACCTTTTTGCCATTTGCATCACAACACCAAGAGACTTCACACGACGAACAAACCCATATTGATCACACGGTGTTAATGCACTTGACCAGTTAACAATGATGTTTGAATGGTTGTCAACTGCTTGTAATGAAAAAAATGTTGGACAAACGGGGCAGATTAAATAATGCGATGCAAGAACCAAAACACCATTCAACATTGATGCCGCACTTGGAGGAGTGTCAATTATCACAAAATCGTATTGACTAGCATATTCATCAAGTTTTTTTTGCAGTTTATACGGTGCTTGAGTTGGTTCATCTTTAATTTTACTTAATTTATATTCACCTTCAACAACATTGAGGCTTGCAGATATTAGTTTTATTAATGGTGACTGCTTGCTGGTAAATGGTAATTTAGCTTTAATCGCATCGAGCTCATCTATACCATTTAAAATTTGTGGCACAATCACCCCCGACTCCTTCAAAAGATCATGAAGGCTGCTATATTCTTGAAGGATGTTAAACCATGTCGTGCTATCGGAGCTGTACTGTAATGAGTCGCTAAATCCATGAATTGCCGATGTCAAATTCATTTGTGGATCGGCATCAATTAATAACACGCTTTTTCCTTTGCTGGCAAGTTCAAATGCAACATTGTGAACAAATGTTGTTTTTCCAACCCCACCTTTATGACAAAAAACCGAAATAATTTTACCCATATTTTTTTTGGAAATATTTCACAAACAAGCCACACACATTTACTAAATGTCAAGGAAATTGTAAATGTTATTTTCCTAATGCAATAATTTACTACCTTTCCGCCGGGCGGGAAAAATACCCTGTAATCAAACCCTTTAATTCGCCAATTTGCCCTTTAATTTCGCCAATGTCTTTGTGTATCAACTTAATTTCGTCTTCCACTTTTTCAATGCGTTTTTCGTTTTGTTCGAACTTTTTATCAACTTGATCAAACCTGCGGTCAATGCCTTTAAGGAAATATCCAATAACGCAAATTGCAATTGTTGTTATGATTGGCAGAATGTTTGAAATGAAAAACTGGAAATCCATTTTGCATTAATTAGTTTTAAATCAAGGTTCTTAATAAATAATTTATATAGTCAAGCAAAATTTTTATCTATCATAAAACACTTGACTAATAATATAACAATAAAAGTGTATTATACAACAGATTACTTGCATTATGAATATTTTAAAATCAGCAGCGTTGGTTTCTTTTTTCACAATTGTCTCCCGTGTTAGTGGCTATGCCAGAGATATCCTCATCGCCCGCATTGCAGGCACAGGGTTTTTCGCCGATGTCTTCTTCGCCGCTTTCAAAATGACCAATCTTCTGCGTAAAGTTCTAATTGATGGCTCGTTTTTTGCCGCATTTGTTCCGTCTTTTTCAAAAATAAAGGAAAAATATGGGAAGGAAGAAGCACTGATATTTTCCTCAAAAATGCTATCAATTGCCTTATACATCGTGCTTGGAATTACAGTTCTTGCAAACATTTTCATGCCACAGGTTACAAAATTTATGGCTCCGGGTTTTACGGGTGAAAAGCTTGCTTTAACAATTTCTCTTTCATATATAATCTTCTGGTATTTCATCTTCATTTGCCTAATTTCAATAATTTCAGGCGTTTTAAATGGAATACATAAGTTTTCATACTACGCAATTGTGCCAATATTCATGAACCTTTCCATGATATTCTTCACGCTCTTTCTTCAAGATTACTTTTCAAACATTGGGTATTGCCTTGCTTGGGCGGTGGTTTTTGGCGGGTTAGTCCAGTTTTTGTTTATATACCTTGCCTGCGTTTATGAAAAATTCGTTGTGAAAATTCAGCTACCAAGCAGGAAATTATTCGACGAAAACACAAAATCAGCCTACAAAAAAATGCTACCTTCAATTGTTGGGGGAAGTTTGAGTCAAATAAACACAATGGTGGATTTAGTTCTGGGAAGTATGATAGCCTCCGGCGTTTCTTATTTATATTATACCGACCGCATATTCTTCCTGCCAACTTCCGTGATTGGAACAGCAATAAGCATTGTTATACTCCCCCTAATTTCAAAGCAAATTGCACAGGGAAATATGTCATCGGCAAATCATCTTGTTGGCGAGGCAATATCCCTTTCCACAATAATGGTTTTGCCTGCTGCGTTCGTGCTTTTACTCAATGCACCAATGCTAACTTCCGTAACATTTGAAGGCGGAGCATTCACCGCAAACGATGTTTCCGTCGTGGCACGCATGCTTCAAGTTTTGGCAATTGCCCTGCCTTTTTGCGTGTTTAATAAAATTGCATCGGTAATATTTTTCAGCCATTCAGATACCAAAACCCCAATGTATATAACCCTTGCAAGCGTTTTGATTAATGTTGCAATTTCAATTGTTTTGATGAAAATGGGCTATGGAGTTTATGGAATTACCATTGGAACGGCGTTTTCCTACTTCATTTCGTGCGTTGTTTCGGTTGTAATTCTTATGAAAAAAGACCTTCTTTGTATAGGCTCCGAAATCACGAAATTCGTTGTAAAAGTGGCAATGTCTTCAAGTGGCTCCGCACTTTTGATGCAATGGTGCGTTATGCACAAAACTTTTGGATACAATACAATGATTCACAATTCCAACCTGTTCACAAAATTGAGTTATATGATTGGAATTGTCAGTGCTACTGGCGTAATTTTCCTACTTCTTTCACGCTTTTTAGGTGTGAATATATTGCACATTTTGTTTGCAAGAAAGCGTAATCAAGCTATGTAAAATTCGCAAGCTAGCATTGAGGCGAACTTGAATTGAAATGCCTGAAAAAATCAGGCATAATTTTTTCAATCAACCCCAAATTAACCCTTATAGAACCTGTAAATCAGTTCAATCACTTCGTTAAGTTTATCTGGTGTGAACGAGTTCGTAACAAAACCACGAATGCCCGTTGCAGCAAAAAATTCTTCCGCAAGTTCTTCGGGATTTTCCACCGCATCAGATTTATTCAGCAACACAAGTTCCTTTGCATTGAGGATTTTGCTTCCGTGTTTTTCGTCGAAATCGGCAAGCTCTTTTCGCACAACATGGTAATTTTCCACGAAATACATGTTGGAAAGATCCACGATGTGAATTAGCATTTTCGTGCGTTCAATGTGTTTCAGGAATTGGTGTCCAAGACCGTAACCCTCACTTGCTCCTTCAATCAAACCGGGGATATCCGCCAAAACGATTTGCTCAAAATTATAGTTTAAAATTCCAAGATTTGGCGAAATTGTTGTGAAAGCATAGTTTCCAATTTTTGGCTTAGCATTAGTCACGCACGCAAGAAAACTTGATTTTCCAGCGTTTGGAATACCAATAATGCCGATGTCACTAATCATTTTCAGCTTCAAGCGATAAGTGCCCTCTTCGCCGAAATTCCCAATTGTGAATTGATATGGTGCCTGATTTGTTGACGACTTAAAGTGCGTATTTCCAAGCCCCCCTCTTCCACCTTTGGCGATTAAAACCTGCGGCGTTTCGTGGGTGATATCAAACACAAGAACCTCGTTTTCAAGGCAAATTTGCGTTCCAAATGGCACTTCAATCACCAAATGTTCGCCAGATTTCCCCGTTCTTTCGTTCCCCATGCCAGATTCCCCGTTTTCAGCTACAATCTTTTTTTGGAACCTAAATTTTTCAAGCGTGTTAATATTCTCGTTTCCAACGATAAGAACATCGCCGCCTTTTCCGCCGTCTCCGCCGTTTGGTCCACCATCTGGAATGAATTTTTCTCTACGAAATGAAGCACAACCAGACCCACCATTACCGGCACGAATATAAACG
>CANCKZ010000048.1 GCA_947378695.1 Rickettsiales bacterium | reverse complement strand
CTGGTGGGTTTTATAAAAAATATATGAAAAAAATAGTATTACTGCTTGTGTGTTGCTTGGAATTGTATGGATGCAAAGGTGGATACAAACTTCCAATGGGACTTCCAACAAAAAACAACCTTATGAACCATTCGCCTGATGGTCCTCCCGATTTTCAATACGGCTGGGAAGGTGGCTGTGCAAGTGGTGCTATGGGAAGAACGGGTATGTTTTATTATGACACCAAAGTTGTTGGTTTCAGGAAGGATTTTGAATATGCGGAAAATCACCCAGATTACGAAGTTGGTTGGCAAATGGGCTTTTGGTATTGCGTTCGTATTGCGGAAAGACAGGACGGTCTTGGTGATGGTAAATCGCAGGGTATTTGGTAATTTTATTATGTATATGAAAAAAAATGTGGTAAAAATTATTACATACACCGCAATGTTAATGTTGCTTGCATCATGTTGGTTTCCAGGGAGGGAGATATCCTATGCCTCTTTTATAGACGACCTCAACGCCACACCAATTCAAAAGCGTGGAATATGGGACGGTTGCATGAATGCAAATACTATGGAAGCGGGGCCAACTTCCGTAAGAGACACGGCAACCCTAACAATTGATGGCGTTATGGCAACGAACCCCGAATATAAATCAGCTTATTCCTTCGGGCAATATTACTGTCACAACATTCGTGCAGTTTATGGAACTAACTACACACGCTCAAATATCAACATTATGGGTTTCAAAGGCGATAGCATTGCGTTTAAGGCTGGTATGTAAATTTTTATTACTTGCATTAACGCACAAAATGTGCTATTGTTATATAAGTCATTTATGAAATATGAAAAAAGTTTTAATTCTGCTTGGAATAATTGCAGTAACGCAATTGCAGGCTTGTTCGTATATAAGAAGGAAGGCGGTTTATGGTGTGCCATCGCTCAACAGAATTTTGAAAGACGAAACAATGGACGAAATTTTGAAGATGGGAATGTTTGATGGTTGCTTTTCAGGTTACGCAGCAAGGGGGAACTCGTTTTATAAAACAATGTTTTATTTCAGGCAAAACCCCGAATTAATTCAAGATGAAAGGTATCGCTTTGCTTGGGGTAAAGGCTGGGGGCTATGCTTTCCGGAGGCCATCGCCTGGACCTACAACCAACCACTTGGTAGTAGGTTTGTGAATACTGGGGGGCTTGGTGCAATTGTGCAACCGTTTCATTCGGCAGCTGAAATGCCAATTGGCGGAGGAGACGCTGAATCGAAGCCAGCGGTGTGGTATTTTGATGAAAACATCAACAACGGACTTCCCGGCGTTTCAAACTATGGTTCGCCTGATAACTTCTTTGGTTTATTTGGTTCTTGTCAATTTTGTGGGAAGCAGCAGTAATATAAAAATAATATGAAAAAAATTATCGCACTTTTAGTGCTTTTAACGTCGTGCGTTGGGGAATCTGGCACAACATTTGAAAATCTTTTAAAACCGGGCGGAAGGTTTATGTCTTACATGCCGGCAGATGCAAGCGATGCTTATCAACAAGGGTGGAAGGACGGTTGTGAATCTGGTTTAACCATTTTCACCCACGAATTTAACAAGCAGTTCTATCAGTTCAAAAAAGACCAAAGGTTTTATGGAACAACATTTGGCGATGAGCGAGACCTGTTCAACGGCAGGGAAATTACCGACAAAGACAAAATCGATTACACATCCGCCTGGGGCGCAACATATTCTTGGTGCAGGGGGTCAACTCTTGGGGTGCAGATGGGTGGTGCAAACTTAATGCGTCCTATTATTCACGGGGATAAATCCTTTGGTAATTTTGGAAGATTGCAGGGGCTTGATCAAATTGTGGAATTGCAAAACTGGGATCAAGCACATACCAGTGGTTTTTACGCCAACTGGTAAAAATTGATGAGTTATGAGGTAGTTTTGCGATTATTGCTTGATTTTTCCAAAACAAGACCAACTATTCCACAACTTTTCAAGCATAAATGCGAATTTTGGTAATATCTCTTTCAAAAATAAGTAAGGCGTTTTTGAAGCTTCAACAAGGCGTTCAAATTGATGTCTATTCCCCAAATTCCACAATTGATGGCTTGAATTGCGTGAACGACTTTGCAAAACTCAACGGAACTTACACGCACATTTTTCTTGGTTGCAAGCCTCAACACATTGAAGGCGTTGCTCAAAATTTGCCATCGACTTTGTATAACGCAAGCACGGTGTTTGTTTCCGTTCTTGCCGGAACAAAAATTGAAAAAATAAAAAAAATTTTCCACGCCGAAAAAATATTTCGCATCATGCCAAGTTTAGCCTTCGAATTTGGAAATTCCTTCCTTGCGTATTATTCGGAAAACATTGCGGAGGAGGAATCAACAATTGTGCGAAATCTTTTTGGAAAAAATCACCTAAATAACCACCTTTTGAAATGCGAAAATGAACAAGAAATTGATTACTTTACTGGCATTTATGGTTCTGGAATTGGCTTTGTTTTTGAAGTTATGAACGCATTTTGCGAGAAATCCCAATCGCTTTTCCCAAACCAAAACAGCGAGACTCCAAACAACAGGGAAATGATGCTGAACCTTTTTGAAAATGCGTGTAAGTATATGCAATTAAACAAAGATGTGACCTTCTTTGAAGCCACGCAAAATGTTGCCTCCAAGGGTGGAACAACAGAAGCTGGTTTGAATTTCCTGCGAAACAATAACGCCCTTCAAACAGTAATTTCTGGCGGCGTTGATGAAGCAATTTCAAAGGCGGGCAGAATGTAGCATATTTTTGGTAGAATTTCCAAACTTGACATTTGCAAAAGCAGGAAATATCATTACACATAAAACTAAATTTAAAGCATGTACACCTGCATTTATGACAGCCGAAACATTCAAGCTGAAATTTTTGCCGAACAGCTTTATAAAATCTATGGTTGGGAAATTTTTGCTGATAAAGACTTCAAGCCCGAAAAGGCATCGCAAAACGATACTTTCATAACCCTTGGCGGGGACGGCTTCCTTCTTTACATAACCCATATTCTAAAAAACCTTTGCAATATTCCAAAAATTTACCCAATAAATTACGGAACAATTGGCTTTTTAACAAACAACAAAATTCAATCGGTAATGTTGAAAAACACAATTGAAACTGCGTCTTCTTCGGTTTTGCATTTTTTGAAAGTGGAAATTTTGTGTTCTAACGGTGAAAAAATAACGGAATATGCCCTTAACGATGTTTCAATTTTAAGGCAAACAGGGCAAGCCACCCACATGAAAGTTTCGGTTGATGGAATAGTTCGCATGCCTGAACTTGTTGCGGACGGCATTCTTGTTGCAACACCAGCAGGTTCCACCGCTTATAACTTCTCCGTTGGTGGTGCGGTTTTTAATGTTAATTCCAAACTGTTAAGCCTTCAACCAGTTTCGCCGTTTCGTCCAAGGTCGTGGAAAGGTGCATTGCTTTCAAGTTCTTCCACAATTGAAATTGAAATGATGCAATCATTCAAACGCCCAGCCTCCGCCAATGTTGATTCCAAACACTTCCAAAATGTAGAAAAAATAAAAGTCTGTCTTTCGGAAAACCTTGGAGTTGAACTTCTTTTTGATAACAAACTAACGCTGGAAGAAAAAATTCTTTCAGAACAATTTTCAATATAACATGCACTTTATAATAATATCATCGCCATCAGGTGGCGGAAAGACAACTCTTTGCAATATGTTAATGAACGATTCCCGTTCGCCCGTGGAAAGTCAGGTTAAATTTTCAATTTCGGCAACTACTCGCCAAAAAAGAGACCACGAAACCAACGGCAAGGAATACTTTTTTCTTTCAGTTGAAACATTTCAAAACATGCTTTCGCAAAATGAATTTTTGGAGTATGCTCAAATTTGTGGTAATTTTTACGGAACACCAAAAAGCGAAATTTCCAAAACTCACCACACATTGTTTGATATCGATTTCCAAGGCTTCATTCAAATTAACGAAAATTCTGTAAATAATTTGCTGAGCATTTTCCTTTTGCCGCCGTCCCTTGCTACTCTTCAAAATCGCCTTGAACAAAGAGGCGACATTCCACCCGCAATAATAAACGACCGCATGCAAAACGCCATTTTGGATATATCGCATTCAAAGAATTATGAGTATATAATAACGAACAACACAATTGAGGAAACATTTAAAAAAATATGTGCAATCGTAGATTTCAAAATCAACGGCATTGAAAGTTCCACGCACACAGCAATTGTGAAAAACACCGCATTAATTCAAGCACTTCAAACGGAAAATGTTGATGAATATTTAAGGGAAGCACAACTATGCACGCAACAATGCACATTGTAACAATAAGCGTTGATTCACTCTCAATTCATTCAACGGTAACTCAAAACACAACTTCCGTTCAACTTTACGGTGTTGCGGGCGATGAAATAATCAATGAACACGATCTTCAAACAAGCATAAACCGCCTGATCGACAAGCACGAAAACGAATTTGCGATATCAATTGAAGAAGTGGAGATTATCTGCGATATTTTTGGTCACGAGGTAATAAAAGCCTCACGCCTTCAAAATCTTCAAGCACCAGAAGGCAAAATTATCACGAACTCGTTTGCAATGAAAACGTGTAGAATCTATGAAACATTTAACGATGCTCAACTGAAAACCCTTATATCGTGCTTCACAAATGTTGGTGTCAATGTTGAAAAAGTATGGTCGTTTTTTAGTCTTTTCGCACAAAATTCAAAGCAATTAATTGAAACTCAACGCATTGGAATAATTCATGTTTCACGGCAAATTACCCTTTATACATTCGATGGTGCCGGCAGTTTGCAGGATATTTACCGTATAAACAGGGGTCTTGGCGATATTATTCAATATATCGCACTTGCAACAATGGCAAAATTTCCACACCTCACACGAAGAGCCGTCGTTCTTGCCCTTCAACACTTCATTTGTTTCAGTGAGCTGGATATGATTGAAAAAATTCACAACGCAAAAGGTGTGAATAAGGAGCTTATGGCGGTGATAAACTACGACACGATTAAGTTTATTTCGCAACTGTTGGTGAGGTATCTGCGACAAATTTGGATAGACATAAACCCACCGCAAGATTGCAAGCAGATTATAATTCACACACAAAGGGAATTTGCCAAAAGCATTAAAGATGTTCTGGAAATGGTATCCAACCACGATGTTACACTTATGAACAGAGACTGGCTTAAACCAACTGTAACAATTAAACAGCGTGAAAGTTTGTTTAAAAGTATTATGAAAATCTTTTTCAAGAGCGTTTAGGTGTTGCATTTTCAAGGTGTTATCAAGAATTTTCGCAAGACGGTAGAAAAGGTTGAAACTTTCGCAAGTTGCGTGTTGTATTGCGAAGGAGGCTTGGGATTTTATTGAGTTTTTTGGATGAAAAAACAAGAATTATTATGAGAAGTTGCGAACAGAATTCGCACGAAGTTAGAAAGTGTGTGTGGATTTTCACCCACACACGATGCGACAAGCCTAAGCTTATTTTTTTGCAGCAACAGGAGTAGCAGCAACTGGAGCAACAGCTTTAACTTCTTTTGCAGCAGCAACTGGAGCAGCTTTAACAGCAGGAGTAGCTTTAACTTCTTTTGCAGCAGCAACTGGAGCAGCAGCAGGAGCTTTAACAGCTTCAGCAGCAAAAACAGAAGAAGATAGGATTACAGCAGCAGTAGCGATTTTGAAGAATGACATTGTTTTATTAAAAAATTATTTAATCAAATTCACAAAATAAATAAAGTTATTGTCAAGTATTTTTTTATTTTTTCCTAAATTATTCTTCTTTTTGCTTCGTCAAATCCAAGAACGGCAATGATGTCAAAAATACCAATTGATGACGCTTCGCCAATCAACGCCATGCGAAATGCTGGTCCAAGATCTTTAAACTTCAAGCCGTTGCCATCAAGAAAAGCTTTAAATTCATCGTGAAGGTTTGTGTTTTTCGCATTTTGCAGAAACGATTGAATATGTGCAAGTTTACCTGCTTCAATATTTTGCGGTTTTGTGAAATCTTTTTTGAAAAATTGCAGAACTGACACAAGTTCAAGCAGTGTTTTTGCAC